>CAZRMB010000005.1:9429-18105 GCA_964600925.1 uncultured Syntrophomonas sp. | reverse complement strand
CGCGCTTCATCAACATCTTTGACATCTTTAAATTCAGCCTGCATATAACGAACGATTTCATCCTTGACTTCCATCTTTAATGCCTGATCAGCCGGATCATCACTGTTGGCAATCACGTGCAGTCTAAGTACAGAATCTGATAATTTGCTTTCCTGGGCAGAAGCAATATAAATCCCGGAGCTTATAAATAGTATCAACACTGTAAGTGCAGCCATCTTTTTCAACATCACTCTGTCCCCCCTCATGGTCTCATTATTGCCAACTATTTTGCCATTTAAACCGGCTCTTAATTCCGGTAAAATTCACCCCATAAGTTGATCACTATTCCAGCCGATCACCTATATTTCGCAGACAAAATCCTCTATACTTTGATAAGAAAACAATTGGAAGGGTGATGGTCAGATATGGAGTATCTGATGATAAACGGAAGTTCTCTGGCTTACAAGGCCAGCCGGGCGGACAATGCCAAAGGAAGTATATTGTTTGTGCATGGCAGCGGCGGAGACAGTCACATATGGGAAGAACAATTAAACCATCTTCCGCCCGATTTCTGTGGAGCAGCCATAGATTTGCCCGGGCATGGAGCTTCTGAAGGCCCTTTGCTCAGAACCATCGAAGACGGTGCCCGGCTTATTAGTATATTGCCCGAACTCCTTAAAATGCCCCGCCCCATCTGGTTGGCAGGACATTCCATGGGTTCAGCCATGGCCATCACTGCGGCATTGGATCATCCGCAGCAAGTTGACGGTCTGATTCTGGTGGGAGCAGGATCACGTTTGCGGGTCTTGCCGCAAGTACTGGAAGCTCTGCAAGCAGGAAAAATGAGTCCAGAATTTCTGCGCTTCGGTTTTTCTCCAATGACCCCGGCATCGGTTTGGGAAAAAGAAGTAACTGCCTTGCAGAAGGCCGGAACAGTTACCTTATATAACGATTTTAAAGCCTGTGATCAATACGATCGCAGTGCTGATCTTGACCAGATCAAAGTACCGGCGCTGATCATCATTGGAGAAGACGACCAACTGACCCCCTTAAAATATTCGGAGTTTTTGCATGAACATCTTTCATCCGCAAAATTGGTCGTTATTCCTGCAGCAGGACATCATGTAATGCTGGAAAAACCGGCTGAGGTAAACCGGGCGATAGCCGACTTTGTTATGTCAGTTGAATGAAAGTTTCGGACAGAAAATGTTTCACGTGAAACATTTTCTGTTTTTGCGAAATTATAAATCCCTTAATAAAGGGGGTTTGGAAGGATGGTTTAAAAAAATAAAATAAGAATTTTGCACAAAGCCGGCCGGCAGTTGAAAATTATTTTCAACATTAAATATCCAGCTTCACTTTCAGTGGATGAGCCGGGTCAGTAACCGCTCCGATCTTTATGGCAAAGGCAGATTTGTTAGCCAGGTCCTTATCGGTGATGATATGAATATCCAGCAGTTCTTCTGCCGCATAACCTGTTTTCAGATAATTCATCTCAGCCAGACTAATGCTCCAGCCCTTTAGCCAAAGTAATAATTGTTCCCGTTGTAATGCCGTTCCCTGAAAATGAATCAGCAGATCGATGTCACTGCCGGGACCTGCCGTGCCATTGTTAGTGCTGCCAAACAGATAAAGCCCTTTGACGCCGAATTCATCAAGCTCCAGTCTTTCCGCCAGACGTTCAGCCATATAAAAACGCCATCGCCAGTAGCGATCTTCAACATAACTCCCTTCAGCCCGGGATGGCCATTCTTCAGTAATTCCACTGTTTTCAGCAGAATCACCCCCTCCGGTCGGTGCAGTCATATAAGCCAGCGCTTCTTCAAGCTCGGCATTCATAGCGATTTTTAATATTTTTCCGTTGCTCACTGCGGGTACGTCAATGACCCGGACTACTGCTTCCAACCGGGCAAATTCAGGCAGAATCTGCGCTAATATACTGGGAGAACGTTTCAGGAAGCGATCATTGAATAAAATCCCTTTATCATCCGGATAAAGAGGCAAATAACGAATATTGGCTTCGACCAGATCCTGAAAAAAATGTGTCCCAAATGATAGTTCCGGTAAATAATTGGATTTTTTTCTGGCTATTTCGATAAGTGCAGCGGTATTGCTGATATCCGCATAACTCACCTGCACACCCATATTGATATCACCGCGGCTGCCCCAACGGCCCGGTCCCAACAGAATGAACCTATGCCTGGGTAAAAGCAGGTTTAACATGCCCACCGCTTTGGCCACACTGAGTAATTCAACCGGATCTCCCAAACGGCTGTACCCTTCCGGATCAACATAGACAATATGGGTAATATCGTTTACGACGCCGTTGGAAATATAGCGCTGGGCTGAAAAAATTATATCTTTGGGTGACAAGTCCTTGGGAATCGGAGCTGCCATATGATCCGGGCTTGAACTTTGCGGCCGGCACTGCAGCAAGTAGAATTTCTCACCGTCACTGGCAAATTCAATATCCACTGGTGTGCCGAGTTTTTCTTGCAACACATCCAGAATAAGATCGACTTGTTTGACAAAGTCGGTTTCATTGATCAGTCCGTCAAACGTCAGCAGCAGATCATCATTTTCGCAATCGATTTCAAAAGCCAGCGGTTGTTTTACGTAATCCTGCAGATAAACGGAAAAATATTTCTGCAGTAAAGGAATTTGATATCCATGCTCTTTGATCAGTGCTGATATTTCAACCGTCTCAAAGATATTTTTCTCCAAATTAAGCAGATCAATTTTTTTCGGGGCGTAACGTTTGATCTCCTCGGGAACTGTATTTACTTTTAGTCCAGGCTGACCTGGTGAAATTAAAACCGGGAAATCATCGCTCAGCCGATCCACTGCCCTGGTACCCAGGCCCATTACCAACCGGATCAGACCATCCTCCCGTTTTATACGCGGAGACCAGCGAAACTCGTTATTACTGAATGCCACCCCGGCATAGACGGGCAAATAATATGGTCCAATGCGACTGCCCACCACTTCCTGAATAAGGATCCCCATTTCTTCATCGAAATCCAACAGTCCTCTTTCTGCTCTGTACTGAATGGAATCAGGACTATAAATGGAAGCATAAACTTCCATGATCGCATTCGTTAGTGCTTCCAGCCGTTGCTGCTTGCCGCCCTGATTGGCCAGGAAAAGGCTTTTATATTTGCCCGAAAAAGCAGCCCCCATTTGATCTTCCAAAAGGCTGGAGCTACGCACGATCAGCGGAGCATCTCCAAAATCGTCCAAAGCCAAGGCCAGACTCTTGATAATCCCCTGCGGAAATTCAGCGTTCTTAAGCATTTGAATAATATTGGGATAATCTAGTCTTATTTCATAAAGATCTTTATACTTTTGTACATTTAGTTCTTCGAGATTGTTATAATGAATGATTTCTTTGATCTCATCAGTGCAAATATACCAAGTGCGGGGGACTGTAACGGATTTTAACAACGGGTTTTCTTCGCTGGCTTTGGCTATTATCCGCTCAGCCAGGAAGAGTCCGGTTCCTTTGCCCCCGATTCTTCCATGGCTTCCTTCCGGAAAAATCAGGTGATTGACAATGGAATAAAAATCGATGATTTCCAAATGCTGCCGGGCTACGCTGATGAAATCAAGTTTGTCAGAAAGAAACCTTTGAATGAGCGCAACAACCAGCCATCTTTCCATCGGGAAATAAGGCCGGTTGCTGTCACCGTAATTATTCTTGTATCGATTGAGCAACGTAACGATTTCTCTCACTGAAGCGTCGATTCGATCGACCGCCTTGATCAAGGGAAAGGCTTTTTCTTCTTCAACCCATTGTTTCAATCGTATACTGATTTCGTCGTCACTCAAATGCTGCTCAGCGATGCGAAATATTTTTTGGCTGATTTGCTGCAGATTGCCCAGCGGGAACTTTTCACTGGGATAATTCACTTCCCCGGCAAAGTCTCCCCTAAAACCGGAACCAAAATCCCACAATACTTCTTCAGCTTCTTTAACACCGCTTACATATAAATGGTTTATCATCTTGCGGCAGATATGCAGAAATGCGTTTTGGTCAGTTCTGCTGATCAGATCGGCAATAACCATCCATTCACGTTTGGCGTTGCTTTCAAACGGTTCGCTGCGGGAACTGTCCCATTGGCGCAGCAGTTGTTCCATATAACGCTGAAAAATGGTTTGACTGATTCGGTCTGCGATCGTTCTGATTAGCTTACGTTCTTTATCAAGGAAGTAACCTTCGGCACTTTTGTTTACCTCACGAATATAGACAACTTCGATTCTTCCTGTTTCCTTGCCATTGACTTTGATTTTACAGCATTCAGAAATCGCTGATGGGAAGAATCCTGAAGTCTGATAATTATGGTTTTCATAAACAATTAAAACCTTACACAACTCAGGAAACTGCCAGCCGTCAGGTATGACCTTGACGAGAGCAGAAAATATTTCTGCCAGGGACAGATGTTGATTATTCAGAATCTCATCGACCTGATAAAGACAATTTAATTCTTTTGCCCTTTCTTTCAGGTTGTCCAGAGAATATTCAGCATCATATCCCCGTTCATGCATATCATCCCCGCCTTGCCGCATTATTTAAAATGTCCATTGACCGCTGTCTATACCCAACCTCTCATTTTAACTGCCTGGGCAACCCGATTGATGGCAATTACATAAGCTGCATCACGCATGTAGAGCTTGTTTTTGTCAGCTGTCTCCTTGGTGGCTTTATAGGCTGACGTCATTTTTTGATCCAGTTTTTGCAGGACTTCATCTTTTTCCCAATAGAAATTATTGTTGGACTGTACCTGCTCGAAATAACTGCAGGTCACCCCGCCGGCATTGCACAGGAAGTCCGGGACCAGGAAAATACCTCTTTCTCTTACCACTTCATCGGCATCGGTATTAATAGGACCATTGGCACCTTCAGCTATGACTTTGACTTGTTTACTAATCTTATTAACATTGTCCATGGTGATCTGATTCTCCAAAGCTGCTGGTATCAGTATATCAACATCCTGCTCAATCCATGCGTCTTCCGGAAGTATTTCACATCCCATATCAAGTGCTTTTTCTTTATTTATTGTACCAAAGGAGTCAACGATTTGGAGCAAAGCCTGTGCATTCAGACCATCTGCTTTGCGGTATGTGTAAGCTTTTTTGTCATTATTGTCCCAGCAGGAAACACAAATCACTTTGCCGCCTAACTGCTGGAATAAAATGGCTGCATATTGTGCAACATTGCCAAAACCTTGAATGCTTGCCGTGCTGCCTTCAATCTTCATTCCCAGATCTTTCAATGCTTCCCTCACAGTATAAATCACACCGTAACCGGTCGCTTCAGTTCTGCCCAATGAGCCTCCCATTCCTACCGGTTTGCCGGTAATAAATCCGGGATAGCGACCGCCGTGAATGGCTTCAAATTCATCCAGCATCCACAACATATGTTTACCGTTGGTCATAACATCCGGTGCAGGAACATCAATAACCGGTCCAACCACTTTGGCCAGCTGTCTGATCCAACCGCGACATAATCTTTCTTGTTCATTTTCCGTCATATTGCGCGGATCGCAGATGACCCCACCTTTGCCTCCGCCCAGCGGGATATCAACAACCGAGCATTTCCAGGTCATCCACATGGACAAGGCACGGACCGTGTCTGCTGTTTCATGCGGATGAAAACGGATTCCGCCTTTGGCCGGTCCCCGGGCATCGTTATGTTGAATACGATAGCCGTTAAAAATCTTTGTACTGCCATCATCCATATGCACAGGTATCGTAAAATGGAATTCGCGCATGGGCTGACGCAGAAGAGCGCAGGTCGCCTGATCGAGGCCAATTATTTTAGCAACCCGATCAAATTGAGCCTGTGCATTTTCATAAGGATTGTAACTACTGGTCGTCATTGTTTCTCCCCCTCGTAGAGTTTTTATTTATTCATAAAAATAATTATATCCGAAAGCATTTCGTATTTTGTATACATTTGTGCCGGTATTATGTATACATGATCTGTTTTAAAGATGGCGGTTTCAAATGAATGAACCTGCGTTATTTTCTCCTATTTATTCAAGGCGCAAACATCCGTGGAAATACCATCTTAAAAATGCGAAAGGTGTTTTGCCCACCTTGAACAAAACACCTTTTCATATATTCACTTTGAAAACCAAGAATAACCCCTCTTTATTGCTTTTTATCTCTATCTCCATCCTGTTTGCCCAGGTATTCTCTAATTATCATTCTTACCAATGCACTGCGTGATATTTGGTTTTGCTTGGCCAGTTCTTTTATTTCGTTTACTTGCTTCCGGGTCAAATAAAAAGTTGCATGTTCGAATTGATCAGTTGCCATTTTTACCCCCTCCCCCGCCGGATATTTAGACGCCGGGCGAAAAAACTTGTGCTTTGTGCTTATTATATGTTGGGAAAAAACCATCGGTTACTCTTTCGTATACAAATTCAACGAAGAAATTCCGCATCAGCTTTGGACTGATCACTTTTATAAAAACTTGGCAAAAGCAAAAGGGCATCAGATTTACCCGGCTTCTGACACCCTTTGCGGCCTAATTCATTTTTGCTTGTTTTATTTTACATACATGTCATTAATCAAATCTTTGTATTTTTCTTTAACGACTTTACGTTTGACCTTCATGGTCGGTGTAATCTCGCCGGTTTCCTGAGAAAACTCATGCTCCAGCAAGGTAAACTTTTTGATGCGTTCGACCTGACCGAGACTCTTCTGACGCTCATTAATAATTTTTTCATAGAATGCAATGACCTCGGGATTTTTGATCAACTCTGCCCGACTGGTAAAATCGATCCCTTCTTTGGCAGCCCATGGCTCAAGGTTTGCATAGGTGGGAACAATGAGTGCAGATACGTATTTTTGGCCGTCGCCAACCACCGCAATATACTCAATAAAATGATCCTCTGCCATCAGGTTTTCAATCAATTGCGGAGCGATATTCTTGCCCCCTGATGTAATAATGAGATCCTTAAGGCGATCGGTAATATACAGGTAACCATCCTCATCAAATCGTCCAATGTCGCCGGTTCTAAACCACCCGTCCTCAGTAAATGCCTCCTGGGTGGCAACAGGTTTATTATAATATTCCTTAATGACATTGGGCCCTATCGCTTGAATTTCACCAGTATCAGGATCGATCCTGATATCCACCAGCGGTGCGGCAGGTCCTACTGAACCGAATTTGAAGCAATGGGTGCCGTTCATGGCTAAAACCGGAGACGTCTCCGTGAGTCCGTAGCCTCCCGTAATCAACACGCCGCAATAGAAGAAAAATTTCTCGATTTCCGGGTTAAGGGGGGCACCGCCATAATTGAAATGATGAAAACCGGTTCCGAACAATGCCCGCACTTTATGCAGCACCAGTTTATCAGCTATTTTTCTTTTCAAAGTCAGGCCAGCTCCGGGCTGGATGCCTTTTAAAACCAGATCCCCATACTGTTTGGCAACAGCTATCGACCAATGGAAGATCTTCTGTTTCATCGGTGGAGCATCATTAATGCCCGTGTAAAGAGTGGAATATATTTTCTCAAAGAGCCGCGGGGCAGCATTCATAACGGTAGGGTTCGTTTCCGCCAGGTATTGGAGGATTTCATTGTGGTCCTCGCAATAAAAAAGCTGCATGCCCATTGATAATATCCCGAGCGACCATGACCCTTCCAGTACATGCGTCAATGGCAGCATACACATGGAGGTATCGCCTTCGACAAAACAGCCCAGTTCGGTGTACCGCCCCACCCCCCAAGCATTATGCATCATGGTTTTATGAGTATGTACAGCTCCTTTCGGCTCACCGGTCGTTCCGGAAGTATAAATGATCTCTGACATATCATCGTAACCGGCTCTGGTCATAATATCTTCAATATCTTTTTTCCGTGAAGCTTTTCGTCCCGCTTCCAGGAAATCATCCCACATAACAACTCGCTGGTCATCGTGAATCTCAGTGCCGCGATGGAATACAACGATCTTTTCCAATGACGGGCATTTATCCAGCAGCGGGTAGGATCTGTCGTAATGAACCTGCCGACCGACAAAAAGTACCTTGACCTCTGCGTCATTAATGATGTAAGCAACTTCTTCTTCCGTATTGGTGGCATAGATCGGTACGGTCACACATCTCATCAGCAGCGCACCCAGATCCGAAAGATGCCATTCTGCCCGGTTGGCTGAGAAAATTCCGACTCTGTCTTCTTCTTTGATCCCGGCGCCCAGTAAGGCCGAAGCTACTGCAAACATGATCTCCGTCATCTGGTTCCAGGAAAAAGTCTCCCACGATCCATACGGTTTATGATGCAGTGCCGGTAAATCGCCGTACTTTTTCGTATAATTGACGACCATGATGGGAGTTGTCTGCCACTCATCCAGAAATCCCTGAAACTCTTTTTCTAATGCAGCCCGCTCTTTTTGGTATTTTTCCGTGTAATTGATCCGTGGTGGTATCGCTTTTAATGTATCGTAAGCCATCTCTTACCTCCTTAAATCTTTTATAAATATTAAGAATATTATAGCACATTGGATATTTAAGATTCGAAGTAAAATTACATTTTGTGATTGCAAATGTCTGTTTTTAATTTTATTAATCAATCTTCATGACAAAACGACTTTGGGTATATTAAATCCCACGATTGCAAAACACAATAATAGGTGCTATGCTGACACCAGGTAAACTAATTTTATGTCATCAGTATACTTCCGGATCATTTT
>CAZRMB010000005.1:2409-9329 GCA_964600925.1 uncultured Syntrophomonas sp. | reverse complement strand
ATGCTGACACCAGGTAAACTAATTTTATGTCATCAGTATACTTCCGGATCATTTTTTTTTATTAGGAGGTAACGAAATGCAGCCCAAAAGAAAAGTGTTTATGCTCATCCTGATTTTATTGGTCGCAGTTGGCGGCTATTATACTTACCGCTTTTTTTTGAATAATGAAGATAATCTCCTCCAGGCCACCGGTACGATCGAGGCAACTCTGGCTGATGTCAATGCCAAAGCAGCCGGTACGATCAAAACGCTGGCTTTCAATGAGGGTGATATGGTCAAAAAGGGCCAGTTGCTGGGAGAGTTGTCCCGTCATGACCTGCTTGCCCAGCGGGAACGTGATGCCGTAAGCGTCCTGGCAGCTGAAGCCAAACTGCGTGATCTGGTTTCCGGCGCCCGGGCTCAGGAAATCGAGCAAGCTATGGCCAGCCTTACGATTGCCGCCAATAATAAAACGAAGGCAGATCAGGATCTGGCACGGGCGGAGAGCCTTTTCACCGCTGGCGCCATTGCCCAGACTGAAGTTGAAGCGATCCGTTTAAATGCCGGGCAAAAAGCGGCCCAGTTGGAACAGGCCCAGGCTGCCCTCAATCTTTTGCAAGCCGGGAACCGCCCTGAACAAGTATCTGCAGCCAGTGCAGAAGTAGCCAGATCCAAAGCTGTCTTATCCGCCTCTGATGCACTTCTGGAAGATTTGAAACTGTATGCTCCGCAAGATGGCATAATCACCAGCAAAAATTATGAAGAAGGTGAATTTGTTTCGCTGGGTGCTGCCCTGTTCACCGTAGCTAACCTAAATGATCTCTGGGTGGATGTTTATATTCCCACCGATGATCTTCCCCGGATCAAGTTGGGCCAGCAGGTGGAAGTAACCGTAAGCGGCGATGAAACTGTATACGCTGGCAAGGTTACTCATATTGCCAGCCAGGGTGAATTTACGCCCAAATCGATTCAAACCAAAAAAGAACGTGCCAACGTCGTTTTTGCGGTTAAAATCAGCCTGGAAAACAAGCGGGGCATATTGAAACCCGGCATGCCCGCTGATGTCGTGTTTCGCAGCGGAGAATAACAATGATTAAGGTTAAGAAAGTCAGTAAGCGGTTCCATTCCAATCAGGCTGTCAGTGAAGCAGACCTGACTGTAAACAAAGGTGAAATCATGGGCTTGCTGGGACCTGACGGAGCAGGTAAAACCACCCTTTTACGAATGATCTGCGGGTTAATCACCCCTGATGAGGGCGAGATACTGCTTATGGGCAAACCGCTGGAGCAGTTGGACGAACATCGCGCCGACCTGGGTTATATGCCGCAGCGCTTCAGTCTGTATGGGGACTTGAGCGTAATGGAAAACATTTATTTTTTCGGCAGCATGTATGCGCTTGATCGAAATACCATAAAACAGCGGGCAGATGAGATTCTTGACATTACCAATCTCAGCCCTTTCAAGCACCGTCTGGCAGATCAGCTCTCCGGCGGCATGAAACAGAAACTATCCCTGACCTGCGCCTTGATCACACGTCCGGCACTGCTCATTCTGGATGAACCCACCTATGGTGTTGATCCGGAATCCCGCAAGGAATTCTGGAAAATTCTTTATGATTTAAATCGCGACGGAATTACTTTGCTTATTTCCACCCCTTACATGGATGAGGCCGAGCTGTGCAATAAAGCAGCCTTTATCAGCACAGGGCAAATTCGTCTGATTTCTTCTCCGGCTGAATTGAAAAAAACATTTCCTTATCCCGTTCTGCAGATCGATCTTAAAACCAGACAACCAATGCATCTGCATAATCTACCCGGCATACTGGATGTTTCCTATATGGGTTCCAAAGTTCGTGTAATCGTAAAAGACCTTGGGCAAGGCCAGGTTGAAATTCAGAATTACCTGTTGCACAACCGGATTGCAGATGCTGACGTTCATCAAGTTTCGCCCACGATGGAAGATATATTTGTGGGATTGGCTGAAGGTGGGGTGCAGCGATGGAATATGCAATAAGCACCCAGGGCCTGACGCGTCGCTTCGGAAATTTCACCGCCGTGGATAATCTGTCCATGGATATCATACCCGGCGAAATCTGCGGATTTTTGGGTCCGAACGGAGCCGGCAAGTCCACTGCCATCCGCATGTTATGTGGCATTCTTGCCCCCAGTTCCGGGACAGGAACTGTGCTTGGCTATGACTTGCTCCGGGAAACCGAGAAAATAAAGCCAAAAATCGCCTATATGTCGCAGAAATTCAGTCTCTATGACGACCTCAGCGTGATCCAGAACCTTGATTTCTATGCCGGCATTTACAGCATCCCTGCCCGATATCGTCAGAAACGGCTTCTGGAAATGTTAGCATTGGCTCAGTTGACCGGTCAGGAAAAAGAACTGGTAGCCAATCTGAGCAGTGGCTTCAAACAGCGTCTGGCTCTGGCAGCAGCCATTATCGCCAACCCATCACTGATTTTTCTGGACGAACCGACCAGCGGGGTTAGTCCCACCAGCCGCAGACAGTTTTTTGATATCATCAAGTCTTTGGCAGAAGCAGGCACAACTGTTATTGTAACGACTCATTTCATGGACGAAGCCGAACGCTGTGACCGGATTGCTTTTATAAATCAAGGCCGACTCATGGCCTTGGATGCTCCTGACCAACTCAAGCAGCAATTCATTCAAGGCTGCATGGTTGAATTGACGCCGCTTGATCCGATAAATCAGCTAAGCCGGCTGTCTTCTCTGCCCTATGTAAAAGAAACCAGTCTGCATGGTTCCCAGCTTCATGTTCTCCTCGAGCACGAAGAATACCTCGCTCAACTTGGCAGAGACAGCGGATTGATCCCTGAACGTATTACACCTTCTTTGGAAGATGTATTTATTCATATCGCCCGGCAAAAAAAAGAAGGAGGATTTGCTGATGAATCGTATCCTGGCCGTACTTAAAAAAGAATTATTGCAGATTCGCAGAGATCGAATGACTTTAGGGATGATCTTTATGCTGCCTTTGGTACAACTGCTGCTTTTCGGCTATGCGATCCAGACCGAAGTCAAGCATATCCCCACTGCAGTATTCGACCAGTCTCTGTCGCCCCAGAGCCGGGATATGCTGGAAGCATTCACCGCTTCGGGTTATTTTGATGTAACCATGGCAGCTGACAGTTACGACGCCGTCACCCACAGCATTGACAGCGGACAGGCCAGGGTAGGTATCATCTTCCCGCCCGATTTTGATCGCAATCTTAAGCGGGGAACCTCAGCCCAGATGCAAGTCATCGTTGATGCCAGCGACAGCATGCTGGCTAATCAGGCCATAGCCATTGCCAACTCCATAGGCTTGATCAAATCCCAGCAGGTTTTGATTCAAAAAATGCCATCCCGGCAATTGCCATACGATATCCGGGTAAGGCCGTGGTACAATCCTGATGGAATAACCGCTTATTACATGGTTCCAGCCATCCTGGGTATCGTTGTCACCATGACCATGGTAATCCTGACTTCCATTGCGATCGTGCGCGAAAGAGAACGCGGCACCCTGGAACAGTTGCTGGTCACCCCGATCAAACCGCTGGAGCTTATGATCGGCAAAATCCTGCCCTATATAGGGTTGGGTTATATTCAAATCACCGTCGCTCTGCTGGTAGGGGTTTTGATTTTTCATGTGCCGATCCGAGGCAGTCTACTGCAGCTATACCTGTTAACGCTGTTTTTCATTACTGCTTCACTGGGCCTGGGTTTGATGATCTCCAATATTGCCAAAAATCAGATGCAGGCCTTTCAGATGTCCTTCTTTGTCATGCTGCCCAGTATCCTTCTGTCGGGATTTATGTTTCCGAGAGCAGCTATGCCGCGTTTCATTTATTACTTGAGTGATATTATCCCGCTTACCTATTATCTGGATATCATTCGCGGAATCATTCTGAAAGGAATCGGTTTTGAATATCTAATCGGACAGGTTACGGCACTGCTGGTTTTCTCAATCATTTTCCTTGTCATCAGCACCTTGAAATTCAAGAAGAAAATCGCTTAGCGGAGGTTGGATCATGGAAATAAAGGACAGAATCATTTTGGCCTGCCGGAATTTAGCCCGCAGCAAGGGCTTTTATTCACCGACTGTGGATGAACTGGCTGCCGCAGCCGGCGTGAGTAAAAGGACCCTTTATCGCTATTTTCACAGCAAAGAAGAAATTATTACAACCACCCTGGAAGCTTTTATGCAGGAGATGTATGAATTCTTTCAGACCTTGTTGACCCAAAATCTATCTGCCGAAGAAACCATGGCGCAATTATTTAAAACCCTGCTGGCCAATGGTCAGTTTATTTTCAATCCTTCCAGTTTGGAGGATCTAAGGGCTCATTATCCTTTCCTGTGGGAACGGCTCGATCGTTTTCGCATGCAGCGCATCCAGGAATTTTTAGGATATATAATTGAAAAAAGTGATCGGGGAAACCTTCATCAAATCGATCCCCGCTTACTGGCGGCAGTGGTACAGGCATCCATCCAGGCCACCATTAATCCGAATTTTTTACTGAGTAATAATCTCCGTTTTGAAGATGTAGCCACTCAGCTAAGTCGCTTCTGGATCGCCGCCCTGCTTTAGATAGTTTGACCTGTTGTGTTGATTTATTCTGTTTTTACGGTCAACCAGGAACAACTACGAGGTCATCTTTTTAATCTCTGGACGCTTAACTGAGCTGGCGTTTTAATTCTTCAATATTTTCTCTCATCGCCCGGCGGCCGGCCCGGATTATTTTAGCGATGGCTGCAGTATCATCCAGCGAAGTTCCTTGCACTCCGGGATAGATAGTCATATCGGAATAGATCTCCTCTTCCATTTCGGAAGTTTCGAAGGTCAATATGCTCAAGGTACGGGAAATTATTTGCGGGATGCCTTCGACCTGAGAATCGTACATCTCCTGATCCAGATTAACGCTTAAAATATAATCAGCCCCCATTATTTTGGCGATAGCAGCTGGTACAATTTCCTTTAACCCTCCATCCACCATTTTTAATCCGGCAAAATCTTTCGGTACAAAAGTAACCGGAATGGAGACGCTGCAACGTACAGCTTCGCTGAGCAGGGCATCTCGAACGATAAGCACATCACAGCGCTCAATTTCCATGTCCTGATTGGTAAAAACAACTTTCCTCCCGCTATCGATATCGCAGGCGATGATAGCCAAGGGCATATTGACCTCAGCCAATTTCTTTCCTTCCGTTAGTTCATAAATCATTTTCTCCAGTTTGTTGCCCAGAATAATTCCTTCCAGCGGTGCTTCATAAAAAGGGCAAATAAGACTTAACAGATATTTAAAAGTTCCCAACAGATTGTAATCAATAAAATCAGACGGACTGAGTTTCAGGGCTATGGATTGCATTTGATAAGGAGAAATCCCGCTGGCATATAATGCCGCAATGATGCTGCCTGCGCTGGTACCACACAAATATTGCGGCTTCAGACCATTTTCCTGCATTACCTCAAGTACGCCTATATGAGCCATACCCTTCAGACCGCCTCCGCCCAAAGCCATTCCGATGCTTTTCATGCTCCTCACTCCTATTTTCGATCCGAAAACACAGGCAAGTGATCACTTCTGCTGGTCAAGCAAAGATTTTATGTTCCGGAGAGCCCTGCTCCCGCAGTTAAATTCAACGATTGCATTTGGTGACCATATATCTGGATAACTGACCGATAAGCCGGCGGTTATTGCCAAGAAGTTCCTGCCAGAAGTTCATATATTCTTCCACCTCGGCCTGCGCGGCATAGAATTCGATTTTCTCAATCATTTGTTTATGCATTGCCAGTATTTCTTCGGTTTGGGCACGCATTTTGTCTTTGTCGGCCCTTGCTATACGAGCAGCCACATATATCACCTCCGTTTGTTCAAAAATAAATGCCCGGCTGTTCAGCCGAGCATCTATTTATCGTTGGCTATTCCACATCCGGGTCCAGTTCTCCATAGACAATGACATCATGCATTTTGCCAAGCTTATCGATAATGTCAACATAGACCACCAGGTAAAGACAGGTTCCCATTACGGGATCCGGGCACTGAATTGTCGGCATGACTGAGAAACAGGGACTATCCGGATCCTGGCAGACTCCTCTGATTTCATAATCAAAGGTCCAATTGCTCAGGATGATATCCGAATCATTTACTTCCGTTCTGAATTCTTCAATCGTCAGGGGCGGATCAAACTGACACAGATCGATGGTCTGTTCATAAACGTTGCCGGGCAGCGTAAAACAATGATAACTGCCGTTGTCGAGAATTAAGAACAGAGTGATATCAAATTCGATAATGATCCTTACCCGGTTGAAATTCAGAATCTCCTCAGCTCTTACTACCTTCACCTTGAAATCATCAACCGCGCTTACATAATGGCCGACTGAATCGGTGAAAACCAATGGTACACACACGAAATCTTCCAGTACTTTGACCTGCCTGGCAATGTACTTGGCTTTTACAACTTTGGCAAACAAGTCCAGCCTGCAACCCTCAGGAAATTCACACTTAAGTTCCGACATCTGACTTTCCCCTCCTTTTTCTCTAATATTCATTGACCTTTCCGGTCTGTCGCAGAAATTTGTCAGGCCAAATTTCTACGATATATTATGAAAAAGAGGGGTAATGTGTGATTAATATGATCACGATTCTGATACATAAATTTGATCAGGCATTGTTAATGAAAAATTCCTTGATCCTTCTGCCCATTTTCTGACGACGTTCTTCCAGCGAATGAATGGGAATGATTTTGGAAGTATCGCTCTTCTGATCACTTCGCCTGGTTCTGTCAGCTTTTTCCGGCTCTTCATGAGTGGCAGATCCAACCTGCAGCAACTTGATCTGCCGGCTTAATTCGGCATTGATGGTTTCGGCTTTTTGCAGACTTTTTTTAATACTTAGCAGATTCATTTCATAAATCTTTAATTGCCGGCGCAG
>CAZRMB010000005.1:0-2309 GCA_964600925.1 uncultured Syntrophomonas sp. | reverse complement strand
AAAAAAAAGCTGCGCACCAGGCGCAGCTACAGTTTGTAATATTTAATTATTCGCAGAAGCGATTTTTATTTCTTCATTTTTTGTGCCATATACGAAAAGCTCCACGGTTTCGGTAAGCACATCAGCATAACTATAGGATACCCGACGGTCAACTTTTCTTTCATTTAGTTTTACGACAAATATGTTAGGGTAAATGGATTCGAGTACCCCTTCCTTCTCAATGATACGGTTCCTTCCGCGGTTTGCTTTCAATCTTATCTTGCTGCCAACGAAGGACTCCAGGTCTTTCTTTATTTCCGAGATCGCCCTGGGTGAACTGATCACATTACCACCCTCTTTATTCAATTTATCTTATAAAGAATAACCCAAAATCACCCCAAAGTCAATAGCAAACAATAAGTATATATAAAAACGAACCACGTGTCAACAGAATTTATGGGGAATTTGACTAAAAGCTCTGACCAAAGTGAGATAATCTTGCAAAGCCAAATTTTCGGGCCGTAGATTAGAGGATAGATCCAATTTTTGCAGTTTTTCTTCCACAATTTTTTTGTCGATTAGAAATAAATTTGTGAGTGAATTCAAAATTGTTTTTCTTCTTTGTTGGAAAAAAATATTTAGTATCTTCTTGAAAAGAATCTCTTCATCCGGGGCAAGCAGCTTCTCTTGTAAAGGAATGAATCGCAATACCGTCGAATCCACTTCCGGACGTGGATAAAAACAATTGCGGGAAACATTTATTACCTGTTCGACTTTAGCGTGATATGCTGTTGCAATGGTCAATCGTCCATATTCTTTGTTGCCCGGATCAGCAAGGATACGATCGGCCACTTCTCTTTGCATCATTAATGTAGCCGATTGCAGGTGAGGACAGCTTTCCAACAGTTTGAATATGATTGGTGTGGTAATATTGTATGGAATATTGGCACAAACCTTGAAGGAAACATTCTCTTTCACTTGAAAAGCATCACTCAACGCTGATTCTATATCGGTTTTTAGTATGTCCCGGAAAAGTATCCTGATGTTGTCATAGCCTGCCAGCGTTTCTTCCAGTATCGTTTCCAACCGCTCATCGATATCGATACATAAAAGCCCCCGTCCGCGCTCGGCCAGTTCCCTGCTTAAAGCGCCCAGTCCAGGTCCTATTTCAACTACGTATTCTTCTTTGTTTATCCCCGCTGAGTCAGCAATCCGGGTCAAAATATTTTGATCGATAAGGAAGTTCTGTCCCAGTCCTTTGCGGGCATGTAAATTATGTCGCTGCATTATATCCTGTACTCCTTTTACTGATGACAGAACTGACATATTAATTGCTCCTTTGTTGATCTTATTAATAAATGGAAAAACTAAAACTTATTATACAACAACACAAAAAATCCTTCTCACAAACAATGTCAGAAGGCTTGATTAATGATCTGGCAAAATTACGCCCGGGCCGCTATGGCCCGAACGTGATTTTTTATTTCATTTGTTCCTTCATCATCCTGCCCAATTCAGCTGCACTGCGGGCATAACTCAGTACCGGTTTGCCCTCAATCAATCCGGCGGCAACATCATTGATTTTTTTGACCATGTTGGCATCCGTCGTTACCAGTACATCTGTTATCCTTTTGTCACTACTCTTGATTTTCTGTTTTACCATATTATTAACGCTTTGTTGTTTGGCATCGGTCGTCATGGAATCATTATTCAATGTCAATCCAACCATAACCACAATTTTACTGGCACTACTAGCACTTAATTTACTTGTAGCTGTAGTGCTGGTTTTACTCGACGTATCCATCGCCGCATCTGCCCCGGCGACGACTACCGTGGCGTTTATTACGCCGGGTACGGCCTTGGCTATTTCAGAAAAGCGATTGGCCATTATACGCTTATCTGATTCGGTTACCTGGGTTGGACTAGAAGGTGTGGGTTTCGGTGCTGTATAAGGTTTCTTGGCTTGCTGACAGCCTGAAGTTATAACCAATGCGGCAATGAAAACAAATAATAACAGCGTTCTCTTTTTCATGAAATTGTCCTCCTTATTTAATAATTCTCATTTATCCTTATCTATCAGCAATCTGCCCCGGTTTCAATGTCGCAACTTACACGAAAACGGTATGTCTACTTCCTGTCTTTTATCTTCTTACTTGTCCTGGCTATAGTTTTTTACGATTTTGCAATAATAAATCAAAGTAATATTTGGAAATAAGAACCCCACCCACTGACGCAATCAAAGATTGCTTGTGGGTCCCGGGAACCTTGTGTTTCACAATAAGAACCCCACCCACTGACGCAATCAAAGATTGCTTGTGGGTCCCGGGAAC
>CAZRMB010000004.1:16880-30535 GCA_964600925.1 uncultured Syntrophomonas sp. | reverse complement strand
TTTCTAAAGTATAAATTAATGGTGGGCAGTTATTATACTGTCCACCATAATTGATTATTTCTCGGAGGGAGGAAGCGGTGTGGCTACAGTGGGAATCATTGCCAATCCGTCTTCTGGTAAAGACATTCGCCGCCTGGTGGCATATGGTATTTGCTTTGACAACCAGGAAAAAATTAATATTGTGAAACGTTGCCTTTTGGCATTGGCTGCCACAGGAGTGGATCGGGTGTTATATATGCCCGATTATTATGGGATTGTTCCCCGGGCCGTGGATGGGTTGGCCAAGGGGCATAAGTTGCCGATGGAAGTAGTGGAACTTGATATGGAAATGACCGCAACGCAGGTAGACTCATCCATGGCAGCATCAATAATGAGCCAGTGCGGAGTGGATTGCATTATAACCATGGGTGGAGACGGAACTAATCGCATGGTAGCCAAAGGCTGCGGAGATATTCCGCTAGTACCAATTTCTACTGGTACCAATAACGTTTTTCCGCAAATGCTGGAAGGCACAACGGCCGGATTGGCTGCTGGAGTAGTGGCTTGCGGTCTGGTTGATTATCCGGCTATTCATCCAACCAAGAAACTGGTTGTTTTAAAAAATGGAATTCCGACAGATATTGCACTGATTGATGCGGTGGTGCTTAAGGATATATTTATCGGATCCCGGGCTATTTGGGATGAAGAGCGTATCAAGCAAGTGGTGGTCACCCGGGGGGAACCCGATAATATTGGGATATCTTCCATTGCCGGCAATCTTCAGCCAATCAGCATAACCGATGAAAAAGGAATGCTCATTGATATTGGCCCAGGCAAGACCAGTATCATTGTTCCGATTGCTCCCGGATTAATCAGACCTATTGCGGTCTCTGATTTTAAAATCTTGGCGATAGGAGAGGAAGTCAAAGTAAACAATGGACCATTGGTAATAGCCTTGGATGGTGAAAGGGAAGTAGAGGTCGGGGAAGGCGAGGAAGTATCTATTAAGCTTACTTTTGATGGCCCCAACGTAGTTGATGTAAGGCTCGCATTACGACAGGCAGTAGCCAAGGGTTATTCGCAAGGGGAAGCAGCACTGAAAAATATACACTGGTTAAAGGAGGAAAAATAATGGCAACACCAATAGCAATGCCTAAGCTAGGATTGGCAATGAAAGTTGGCACGGTAGGCAAATGGCTGAAAAACGAAGGTGACAAGGTTAAAAAAGGGGAAGCACTGGTCGAAGTTATGACCGATAAAATTACCAACAAGGTTGAATCACCAGCAGAAGGTATTTTAATAAAAATTGTGGCAGCCAAAGGTGCCAAGCTGCCAATCGGCGGTCTGATGGGCGTAATCGGCGAAGCCGGGGAAGATATTGCCGCCATACTTGCTGCCGGACCGGCAGACACAGCTGCAGCGGCTCCCAAAGCACCTGCAGCGGGCGAAAAGGTCAAGATCTCTCCGGCAGCACGCAAGCTGGCCGAGGATAATGGCATTGATTATACCCGCATCAGTGGAACCGGACCGGAAGGCCGGATCACCAAGGAAGATGTGGAAAAAGCGATTGAATCAGGCGTTGGTCCAGCTGATGACCGCCCGACGATAAAGGTTGTTCCGTATGAGGGCATGAGAAGAGCCATTGGTGAAAATATGGCAGCAAGTTGGACTACCAATGCCAAGGTTACGGAGCATATTAGCGTGGATATGTCCGGTATATTAGCCATGCGCAAAATGATCAATGAAGGTGTCAAGGACAAGGATAAAATATCCGTTACTGCATTGCTTACCAAGGCGGTGGCCAGAGCCATCGAAATTAATCCTGATGTGAATGTAACTCTGGATGGCGATGAAATAAAAACTCTGCAAGATATCAACATCGGTATGGCAGTTGCTGTTCCGGATGGTTTGATCGTACCGGTTATCAAGAATGCCAACACTAAAAAACTATCAGAAGTTAATGCAGAAATTAACGATTTGGCCAAAAGGGCCCGCAAAAACAAACTCGATCCTGATGAAATGGGCGGAGCCACATTTACTATAACCAATCTTGGAGGATACGGCTCAGTTGATTGGTTTACACCGATCATCAACCCACCTGAAGCAGCAATTCTGGGCGTTGGCAGAACGGTTGAAAAACCCGTGGCTGTAAAAGGAGAAGTTGTTGTCCGGCCAATGATGGGGCTTTCATTGTCGTTTGATCACCGCATCATCGACGGTGCTCCAGCAGCAGCATGGCTGGCAGTATTGATGCAGCTGATCGAAAATCCGCAAAAGATATTTATCTAATAAAAAATTGGCAGATTCAATGAGTTCGAATTTTAAGGAGGAATAAGTAATGGTAAAAGATCCGAATGAAATATTGGAAGATATGTGGGAAGGCATTGGGAAAATAGCGGAGGAAGCCCCCGAAATTTATCAAGCATTTTTACACACGGATCAAGCAGCATATGTTGAAGGCGAATTAGATTCGAAAACCAAACAATTAATCGCACTTGGAATAGCCTTATTTACGCGCTGTGAATATTGTATGACCCTTCATACGCAGCTTGCTTTAAAAGAAGGTTCTAACCGTGATGAAATATTGGAAGTAATTGGTGTAGCAACTGCATTTGGTGGTTCTCCTTCTATGTCTTATGGTGTAACTACGGTATTAGCAGCGGTTGATGCGTTCGAATAATAAAACATTGATTAAATGATATTGGCAGAGAATTAACCATGGCGATAAATTGGAGAAGAGGATGATGTTATGAACAGCAAAGGATACTGCTTGGAACTGGATACGGAAGAATACGGGCAGATTTATCTACTCCAAAAAAAGTTGAATTGTGCCCGCCGGGAGGGGAATATACCAGACACAGTTCTTTTGCTGCAACATCATCAATGCTTTACGGTGGGAAGAAAAGGCGGCTTTGATCACATTTTGGTCAGTGATGAACAACTACGGGCAGAAGAAATAAGGGTTTATGAGAGCGACCGCGGAGGGGACGTAACCTATCATGGACCGGGGCAGTTGATATGCTATCCGATTATTGATCTGAAAAATCATGGCAGCGACGTGCATTTATTTGCCCGGCAGATGGAAGAAGTACTGATCCGCACCTTGGATAGATTCGGGATTAAGGCCAGTCGTAAGCCCGAATACCCCGGGGTATGGGTTGGGAACGCCAAAATTGGTGCCGAAGGGATCGCCATACAAAACTGGGTGACAATGCATGGAGTTTCTTTAAATGTATGCCCTGATTTGCACCATTTTACTTTTATTGTTCCCTGCGGCATCTCTGCGCTGGGAGTTTGTTCCATGCAGCAGCTCTTGAATTCTGAAATCGACATTTCACTGGTCAGAAAAGAGATGCGCAAGCAATTTAGTGAAATTTTTGATTTACTTTTAGAAGATATCAGCCTTAATAAAATCAAGGAGATGGTCAATTATGCTCAACCGGCCTGATTGGTTAACACTTAAAGCTCCTGATGCCGGAGCGCTGGAAAAAATGAAAACTTTGCTGGAAGCCGGCCGTCTCCATACTGTCTGCGAAGGTGCGGATTGCCCGAATATTGGCGAGTGTTTTGCCAGTAAAACTTGTACGTTTATGATCATGGGGGATGTGTGTACCAGAAATTGCCGGTTTTGCGCAGTCACGCCCGGCCGCCCCGCCCCCCTGGATCCAGGCGAACCGCAAGCGGTGGCGCTGACCACTCGTCAGCTTGGTTTAAAACATGTGGTTGTAACATCGGTGACCCGGGATGACTTGGAAGACGGGGGAGCCAGCCAGTTTGCGGCGGTCATAAGGGCAATACGCGATGAAAATCCTGGTATCGGTATCGAGGTGTTGATTCCTGATCTTCAAGGAAAGATAGCAGCTTTGGCAATCGTGGCAGAGGCAGAACCGGATGTAATTAATCACAATGTGGAGACAATTCCACGCTTGTATCCGGCCGTTCGTCCCCAAGCCGTATACCGGCGTTCTCTGGAGCTATTGGGGAATGTCAAGAAAATGAACCGTGACATTCTGTCCAAATCTGGTTTGATGCTGGGTCTGGGGGAAACTAGGGAGGAAGTAATAAAAGTTATGGAGGACCTGAGAGTGGTCGGATGCGATATACTGACGCTCGGACAATACCTTAGTCCTTCCCCCGAACACTATCCCATTGTTGAGTACATTCACCCGGATATCTTTGCAACGCTGGAAAAAGTTGCTTTCAGCATGGGCTTTTTGGAAGTAAATGCTGGACCATTGGTACGCAGTTCCTACCATGCAGCCCGTACCATCGACAAATTAAATATGAGAAAAATTGAATTAGGAGGGACCAACCATGGCAAAAGTTGATAAATATGAAATGCCGGATGATCTCTATTATACAGAGGACCATGCCTGGGTAAAAATTGAGGGTCAGCAGATCAGGATCGGTATTACAGACTTCATGCAGCAACTGGCGGGTGAAATCACTTTTATCAGAGTACCCCGGGCCGGCAAGGATTTGGAAGCCGGCAAAAACCTGGCTTCGCTGCAATCGGGAAAATGGGCCGGAAAGATCGCTGTACCGGTAAACGGCAAGGTCGTTGATGGCAATAAAAACCTGGCTGCGGCTCCCCAACCATTGAATGCCGATTGCTATGGAGAGGGCTGGATTGCCATTATGGAACCGACCAATATGGCCGATGTTGAAGCAAATTTAATGAAAGGCGAAAAAGCTATAGAATTTGTTAAAGCGGAGATGGCCAAACATGCACAATAGATCCATATTAGGGGGGATTACTGATGAGTAATGTACTGCTGGAAATTGCAGATAAATTCGGTGACCGGGCTACAGTGTCCGAGTTTGAACGGTCTCTTTATTCCCGTGATCTGGCGCCTGTTCCTGCTTTACTGGTTAACCCTTTGTTTAAGACATTGCCGGATATTGTAGTCCGTCCGTCCAATACGGAAGAAGTAGCCGAAATCATGAAATTTGCTTACCGGAACAATATCCCCGTTACACCGCGTGCGGGTGCGTCAACCGTTTATTTTAACTCGGTTCCGACCAAAGGCGGCATATTAATGGATCTGAATTTACTGACCGGTGTGGTTGAACTTGATGAAAAGTCAATGACAGTAACCGTAAATACTGCAACCACCTGGAGTGAATTGGACGAGTATTTAAACAGCCGGGGGCTGGCCCCAAAATCTTTTCCCAGCAGCGCTCCAGTTGCCACGATTGGCGGTTGGTTTTGTATGATGGGATACGGCATCGGCAGTATGAAATATGGGAGTCTTCTTTCCCAGGTCAGATCAATTGAAGTTGTATTGCCAGATGGAGCCATTAAAAAGGTGACCCGGGAAACAACTCCGCCGTTGGACTGGTTTGCTGCTTCGGAAGGAACGCTGGGTGTGGTCACCAAATTGGAGGTAGAAGTGCGAAAACTCAATAATATGAAGCACTACCTGCTGCACCTGCCCGATGCTGATAAAATGCTTGATACCATGAAAACACTGATTGGTGCTGAGGTGATTCCATACAATTTGCATTTTACAGATCAGGAATGCTTGAAAGCTATGCATGCTCTGGGATTTACCCTGGCTGATCTGACCGAGGGATGTGTTGTCGGGGTTGATTATGAAGGATCGGAGGAGGAATTGCAGCAAGCCCGGAATATTATTGAAAGTTTAAGCGGCGCCGATAAAATTGCCAATCCTGTCTCGGAAGAAACGGCAGAAATGGAATGGGAAGAAAAATTCAAAGCATTACGGCTAAAAAGAGGCGGTCCTTCTGTTCTGGGAGCTGAAGTCTGGCTGCCCATCAAGAACCTGCCGGAATATATTGAGGATGTGCAAAAAATGTCCATTGGTTACAATTTGGGGTTATTTTCCTACGGCCATGTGGTTACCCCTGAATATGCCAGCGTAATGACTACTTTTTATGCAGATGAAACGCAAACCATCAAATATATTATTAATCTAAGTCTGGTAAAGAAGATTCATGATATAGGCTACCGCTACGGGGGCTGTCCATATGGGGTCGGATTATGGAATTCACCGATGGTTGGCCGAATCCATAAATCTCCTGAATTAAGTGAGTTGAGACAAAGAAAAAAATCCCTGGACAAAAAAGGGATTATGAATCCAGGCAAGGTCTACCGTTCTCCATTCATGCTTAATCCGTTTAACTATGCATTAGGTATGAATGTTTTAGCCGGGGTTAGAAAAGTTCTGGGGAAGGGGTGGTAAGAAATGAGCCATGAACAAAACAAGCTTTATACAACACTTGAAAAAGAGGCTTTAATTTGTGCCCGGTGCGGCAGCTGCCGCACTGCATGTCCGGTTTATCAAGTGGTTGGCTGGGAATCTGCCACTCCCCGCGGCAAAATAAGCATGGCCAAGGACATATTCTCCAAAAAGAACCCCGCGCTGGTTACAGACGATTTTATCCGTCGCATATCCCAATGTACTCTGTGCGGTGCCTGTTCCAATGAATGTTCAACGGATATTGATATTCGCAAATTGTGGTTGGATCTGCGCCATCGTATTGCCGAAATGGGTAAAGCGCCGAAGGGATATGATGCCATCCGGACCAACTTGTTGGCCAATAAAAACATTACTACCTTTGACAATAATGACCGTCTGGAATGGGCGGAGGATCTGGATGAACCGGAAGCGCTTGAACCGAGGGCCGGAGCTGATGTTTGTTATTTCGTCGGATGTGTATCATCCTTTTTTCCGCAAGCATCTCAGGTGGCACTGGCCATCGCCGAGATTTTAACTGAAGCTGAGATTGATTTTACCACCATGGGCGGAGAAGAATGGTGCTGTGGTTTCCCGCTGATAGGCTCCGGGTTTGTTGAAGACTCAAAGCAGTTTATCAAACACAACGTTGAGAAAATAAAGGAGTTGGATATTCATACCCTGATTGCCAGCTGCGCCTCTTGTTACAATGTTTGGAAGTATGATAGCGAAGAATATTTGGATGGCTATGAATTGGAGGTTTTTCATACCACCGAGTATTTGGCCAGCTTGATCAAAGAAGGAAAGCTGGAGCTTAACGAAATGGATGAAGTGGTAACTTACCATGATCCCTGCGATCTGGGCAGAAATAGCGGTATTTACGATGCTCCCCGTGAAATTATCAATAGTATTCCGGGGATCAAGTTTGTTGAATTAAGTCATCATCGCGAGGCGTCTTTATGTTGCGGAGGCGGCGGTAATCTACAGAGCGTGGATGCTGATACGGCAAGTAAAATATCGGCGCTGCGGGCAGAGGAAATCAAAGCAACAGGTGCGACGATCGTTGTTTCAGCTTGCCAGCAGTGTGAGCAGATGCTGAGTGGTGCCGTCCAAAAAGGCAAGCTGCCGGTAAGAGTCATGGATCTGAGCCAGTTGATTCTGGAAGCGATGCAATGATTGTTGCCAAAAATCAACCGATAAACATCTTTCAGAGGTCACGCAGGAAAAGCCGAGCATCTTAATTATGAAAAGGAGAGGGAAATATGAAATTGAAAGCGGCGTTTATTTTTGTTGCTCCGGATGCTGATTATAAAGTCCATCGGGCGGTTGTTGAAAGTCCGGTAGTTGAGCTGACCACAGTTGGCGTCAAAGATTATGCGATGGCAGTTAAAGCGGCCAAAGAACTTGTTGATGCAGGGGTAGGCGCGATTGAATTATGCGGCGGATTTGGCATAGAAGGTACAGCAGCCGTGAAAAAGGCAGTCGAAGGCAAAGCTGCTATTGGTGTGGTTAGATTTGAAAATCACCCCGGACTTGAGTTCAAGAGCGGCGATGAAATTTTCTAGGTCTGGTTATGTAGGGGGAAGCGATCGTGGATCTGTATAACTTGGGAGAGGTTAGCTGGTGGGAATCGCAATGCTTTTATCATGCCTTGGCCTACCTTGGTCGAGAAGGATTGATCATCTGCTATCCCTCTTCTCCTTATGTGTGTTTGGGTCTGCACGATGACCTGGAGCAGGAAATTGATCGAGAATACTGTGAAAAATCAGGCATACCCTTATTCCGTCGTGAAACCGGCGGCGGAGTGGTTTATCTGGATAATAGACAGATTTTTTTTCAACTGGTAATAAAACGGGACAATCCGCGGCTGCCGCTGCGAAGGCACCGGTTTTATGAAACCTTCTTAAAACCTGCCATTTCAGTTTACCGACAGTTCGGCATACCGGCTGAACTAAAAATACCTGCAGACCTGGCCGCTAACGGGAGAAAATGCTCCGGCAATGCCTGCGGGGATATTGAAAACTGTGTGGCTTATGTAGGCAATATGCTTTTGGATTTTGATTATGATGTGATGTGCAATGTACTTAGGGTACCTTTCCCCAAATTCCGTGATCATTTAAAAAGGGCAATGCAGAATAATATGACCACCATTAAAGATTGGATGAATTATCCCGTTTCATATAATGATCTGGCTTGGCGTCTTATCAAAGAGTTTAAAACCGAATGGGATGATTTGAATCTTACCGAAGTAGATCAAACCCTGGCAGACAAAGCAAAAGAATTGTATGAACGATACACCAGCGAGGATTGGCTGCAAATGCCAGGCCGCAAATACCGCGAGCGGAAAGTGAAAATCGCTGAAGGTTTAATGTTGATGGAAAAAAGGGTTGGGCCTGATTGCCATGTGGTGGCTTTGGTCCGCGAGGGAATCGTTGAAGATATAAATATATTGGGCAAACAGGACTCTGCCATGGAATTTATCGGACGGGAATGGAGCGAAGATTTACTGGTTGGGATCTAAGTCAAACCGGTTAATAAGCAGGAGGAGATTATCCATGCAAGTTGACAAGTATCAAATACCTGAAAAACTCTTTTATGATCGCAATGATTTTTGGATAAAAGTAAACGGTGCAGAAGCGCTGGTAGGAATGACCGACTTTGGTCAAAGCAATACGGGCGATATCCTGTATTTGGAGTTGTTGAATAGCGGCGAATCCTTATTCCAGGGAGAGCGTTGCGGATCAATCGAATCCGGGAAGTGGGTCGGTAATTTAACCGCACCGGTATCAGGAGCGGTGGTTGAAAATAATTCTGAAGTTGTTATGAATCCTCGTAAAATCAATGCAGATGCATATGGAGAAGGCTGGATGTACCGGATCAAATTAAGCAATCCTGATGAAGTCAAATCGTTAATGACAGCTGCGGATTATGCTGCATGGGTAGTGGAACAGATTAAGACCGAAGAGGAGTTAAACTAAATTATGAAGACAAACTGGCGTTTGTTGGATACAGGTTCATTATCAGCTGCAGAGAATATGGCTCTGGATAAAGTTATTCTCAATGCTCGAAGCGCGGGGCTTGTTCCCAATACGGTCCGTTATCTGCAGTTTTCACCGCATTGTGTACTGGTTGGATATCATCAATCAGTAGAACTTGAGGTTGAAGAAGAATATTGCCGACAACATGGTATTGAAATAAACCGGCGGATAACCGGCGGGGGCAATTTATATTGGGATGAATCCCAACTGGGATGGGAATTGTATGCTCCGAAAAATACGCCAGGCATACCCAAACGATTGGAAGACATGTACCGGCTTATGTGTGAAAGCGTTGTGGCAGGTCTTGAGCGTCTGGGTGTGAAAGCAAAGTTCCGACCTACAAATGATATAGAAGTTGACGGACGTAAAATTTCAGGCACCGGAGGAACAGAAATCGGGGATGCTTTTCTGTATCAGGGTACGCTGTTAACGGATTTTGATGTTGATACCATGATAAATTGCCTAAAGCTTCCGATTAAAAAGTTGGAGGACAAACAGGTAAATTCTTTTAAACAAAGGGTGATTTGTCTGCAAGAAGTGCTGGGATATTTGCCTCCCATGCAGCAAATAAAAGCGGCGCTTGCGGAGGGAATATCGGAAGTTCTGGGTATCAATCTGGAACCGGGCGGGCTTACTGAATATGAAAAGAATGCCTATGCCAAAGAATTACCTGTTTTTAAATCGGAAGAGTGGATCCGCGGAAATCGTACCCTTCCGCAGGAAAATAATCTGAGTACAGCAGAATATAAGACCAACGGAGGCTTGATCCGCGTATCGCTGCGATTGGACAGGAATCGGGAAGTTATTAAAAGCGCTTTTATAACGGGAGATTTTTTTGCCTATCCGGAAAGAAGCATCCTGGACCTGGAAGCTGCCTTGAAAAATTCTTCCAGCCGACCACAAAATTTGTTTAATAACGTAAGCAATTTCTTTAACGATTACGATCTCAAAATACCAGGTGTAACGTATGAGGATCTTTATCATGCCCTTTATCTTGCGGTTAACAAGGGTGGGTGAATAGCATGAATACAACCGTGTATGATGTGGCAGTAATCGGGGCCGGACCTGCAGGAGCCAGTGCTGCTGCATCTACCGCTAAAAATGGTGTAAAGGTACTGCTTATTGATTATAAATTGATTCCCGGAACCCCGGTACAATGCGCAGAATATGTACCGCATGCGATCAGGCAATATGTAACAGTGCCGCCGGAGGCGGTTGTGCAAAAGATTGATACCCTTATAACATACATAAACAATGAATTGGTTTCTACGCTGTCAGGCCCTGGATATATTTTGGACCGAAGCATATTTGACCGCAGCATGGTTGAAGATGCTATTAAATCAGGAGCAGATTTTTGGGCTGGGACAAAAGCAATTTCCAAAACAAATGGAGGAATCATCGTTAGCCGGATCGGAAAAGAAAAACTGGAGATAAAATGCAAAGTTATTATAGGGGCTGACGGACCCAGATCAATTGTAGGCAAATGGATGAACAGTGAAAACAAGAATTTTATGATTGGACTTCAGTATAGGCTGCCGCTCAGCAAACATCAAAGCTCAACAGATATCTATTTTAAGCCTGATTATGTGGGTGGCTATGCCTGGGTTTTTCCCAAAGGCGAATATGCCAATATTGGAATCGGTGTAAATATAGAATATAGAAACAAATTACAGATATTTTTAAAAGACTTTATCGCTTTTTTAATGGAACGGGGAATCATTGCAGACGACCGGCCTATCATGAAAACTTCAGGATTGATACCTGTGGGGGGGCCGCTCCAGGTTACTCAGCGAGATAATATGCTATTGGCTGGTGATGCGGCTGGTCATACGCATCCGGTTACCGGCGGAGGAATTATGAACGCGATTGTAACCGGTCGAATGGCTGGAGAAACGGCTGCTCAGGCAGTAATTGAATATGATTTAAGCCTGCTGACAAATTATCCGCCCCAATGGCAGTCGTTTTTGGGCAGATACTTAAAAAAAGCGACTGTACAAAAAAATGAAATGGATCAAAATTGGACCAATCATCCGGAACAGTTTGAAGATTTGATCAGGCGCACATGGATTGGTTTCAATTAATAAACTACCGGAGGTGAGAAAATGTCTTCAATAGGTGAAAGCCCGCAATATGTACAAACCAGCCTGGCCGGGGCGATTTGCTTGGGTTTGCAATCAGGCCGTTTTATGAAAAACACCCAGTGTGGATGCCTTAATCTGCTGCTGACGTACAATAATGGCTGTAAAGCATCCTGCAGTTATTGCGGACTTGCTCATAATCGTCTGGAAGATGCCAGTAAAACATTTATTAGGGTACCCTGGCCAAGCTATACAATGGATCAAATTATTGAACAGGTACAAATCCACCGTAATCCTTTTAAACGGGTATGTGTATCCATGATCACTCATGCCCATGCAGTTGAGGATACTTGTCAGATTGTACGCCGTATTAGAAATGAAACAGCATTGCCGGTAAGCGGTTTATTGTCACCCACCGTAATGGCAGGTCGGAACGATTTGATAAAAATGTATGATGCGGGAATGGAACGCGTAGGTATTGCCATTGATGCTGCTACGGAAGATCTATTCATTAAACACCGCGGCAAAGGCGTTGGGGGTCCACATCAGTGGGATCGTTACTGGAAAACATTAGTTGAAGCTATCGACGTCTTTGGCCCGTATATGGTCGGTGTTCACCTGATTGTTGGTCTGGGTGAAACGGAGCAACAGATGGTTGAAACAATATCACGTGTCTATAATATGGGAGCAATGACCCACCTGTTTTCATTCTTTCCGGAAGAAGGCAGTCTGATGCAGGAAAGTCCCCAACCGGAACTGGGCAGTTACCGCCGGATTCAATTGGCGCGATATTTAATCAATGAAGGAATCATTGATATTCAGGATATGAAATTTACGCCGGCTGGAAAAATTATAGATTTTGGCATGGATGTAATGCCTTATGTGCAAAAAGGGGAGGCCTTTATGACTTCAGGCTGTCCGGGAGAGGATGGTAAAGTTGCCTGCACCCGTCCCTTCGGGAACGAACGGGCCAGTGAAGCAATGCGAAATTATCCCTTCCAGCCGGATGCCAGGGATATAGAGATTATCCTGCCGCAAATATGGGAGGGAGTGGCGGATTGTGACCGGTCTTGAAACACTGGTACAACAAGCATGGGAAATCCGGCAAGATTTTGCGCCGGAAATCTATTTTTCAGCCCCTGGCGCCAAACATTATGCGAATCAGTATTTTCAAAACCATAGAAGTGCTTTTGTGAATTTAAGTGTAACCGGCAGCAACTGCGCTTGTCGTTGTGAACACTGTGCAGGCAGGCTGCTGGAAAGTATGGTTGCAACACCGACCCCGGAAGAAATGAAGTTGGTTATTGACCGGCTTGTAAAACACGATTGTCAGGGGATTTTAGTAAGCGGCGGTGCCAATTCCCAGGGGGAAGTACCATTGCTTCCTTTTGCAGGAATGTTGGCCTATGCACATGAAAAGGGACTAAAGGTACTGGTGCACAGCGGATTAGTCAAGAAAGAAACAGCTGTAGCTTTGAGGGAGGCTGGCGTTGACCAGGTACTAATGGACATAATTGGTGACCGGGAGACGATCAGACAAGTCTATCATCTGGATCAGGAGCCGGAACAATATTTGCAATCCATGTTAAACTGCCGCAAGGAGGGATTGCAGATTGCCCCGCATGTGATCATAGGTCTGCACTTTGGACAAATACGGGGAGAGTTTAATGCTTTGCAGATGATTCAACAGGCTGAACCGGAAACTGTTTTGCTGCCAGTATTGACTCCGGCTTGTGGTACTGCCATGGCTGATATTCGCCCGCCGCAGATCGATGATGCGGTTAGAGTATTGGCAACCGCGCGTGTTTTGCATCCAGGAACCGCGATCAGTCTTGGATGCGCCCGCCCGCCAGGGATTTATAAACGTCAATTGGAGATTAGGGCAGTGGATTGCGGAGTTAATGGTATTGCCTATCCTGATGAAAACACAGTAAAATATGCCGGAAGCAGAGGATTAATAACAGTATTTAATGAAGAGTGCTGCAGCTTGATTGGCAAGAAAATTGCCAAACCTGCATAATAATTTACCTTGCACAATGATTTTACGTTATAATGACAAACAGAATCATAAAAGAGTTACAATTTTTACAAAGGTTTATCATTATAAGAAAAAATCGAAAACGTGCAACGGGGAGCTGAATATTCGGCTGAGAAAGATTAGATCTGACCCGTTAACCTGATCTGGGTAATGCCAGCGTAGGAATTGCTTTGTACTATGCATTTTATGGCCGTTTACCCTTTCAGGTGTAAATAGGCCTTTTTGTTTTGTCTTACTTTAAAGAGGTGACTCCTTATGAAAATTGTCATGATCACAACTGTATTAAACAAAACGGAGCATATGATTCTTCGTGATGTTCCGG
>CAZRMB010000004.1:8835-16780 GCA_964600925.1 uncultured Syntrophomonas sp. | reverse complement strand
ATGATCACAACTGTATTAAACAAAACGGAGCATATGATTCTTCGTGATGTTCCGGTTAGTTCGACCATTATCGAACTGTCTGACCATAGTTTGGCAATCGTCGATACAGGGGCACCCGACAACCCTGATCTGGAGGAACAATTAAGCGAGCTTGGCTATGCTCCGTCTGATTTCAAGCTGGTCCTGAGTTCACATTTGCATCTTGATCATATCGGCGGACACCAGCTTTTCAGTAACGCCCGAATAATTGTCAGCCGCCAGGAACTTGAGTATGAAAACGTGCTACGCGGCATGCTGCAGGATAGTTCGGATCCGGTTGCTTTATTGCGGTCTCTGGGCCGAAATATTGCACCCGGGACTGAGAGTTTGGCTTGGGACATAAAATCTCTGTCCGAAGAATATTCGGCCGCAAAACTGCTGAGCCATAACAAGCAGATTGAATTCTATGAGGATAACCCTATTTTACCGGATTATATAACCCATCTTGAGGTCCCGGGTCATTCTGTTGGCAGTCGTGCGATCATGGTGCACGGTAAAAAACGCAATGTAATAATCTGCGGGGATGCCTTGTACCATCGTGACTTGTGGCGGCAGGATCTGCTGGCTGGCTTGCATTATGATGAAGATCTGTTTCGACGCAATGCCGAGTATATTTCCCGCTTTCCGGATATTATTATTCCTGGTCACGACCGCGGATTTGATAATCTGACCCAGCAATACCTTGAAGATGATTGGTTGCAGGTATAAATAACAGGTAATTATTCTTGCTGCAAGAACAGGTACCCCAAAATATAAATAGGAGTTGATAAAATGGCGGATACCAATCTGAGTCTGCAAATTCTGCCGGTTGTTGCTGAAGAAGAAATTTATGGGATTGTTGATCAGGTTATACAGCATATTCAGCAAACCGGGCTTAAATATGTGGTGGGACCGATGGAAACTACCGTGGAAGGTGATCTGGATACCTTAATGCAAATCGTAAAAGAAGCACTCGCCATCTGTTCCGCAGCAGGCGTTGAACGGGTCATCGCTGTAGTAAAAATAGATTATAAACCAGACGGAGTGACAATTGATGAAAAAATCAGCAAGTATCGTCAATAAAATATCACCGTATATCACAGTTATACTTTTGCTTTCCATATGGGAAGTATTGGTCAGACTGGAGCACGTGCCGCAATATATTCTGCCCGGACCGGTTCAGATTCTTAAAACACTGGCAGCAAGTCATGAATTATTGCTGATGCATACCCTAATCACGCTGGAGGAAGCATTGCTGGGTTTTGTTTTAGCTTCAGCCATAGCCTTTGTAACTGCCTTTATGCTAAATAATATTAACTGGCTGAACAGGGCATTATACCCGGTGCTTATACTGTCGCAGACGATCCCGATCATTACCCTGGCACCACTGTTCTTAATCTGGTTTGGCTGGGGAATGCTGCCTAAAATAATTGTCGTCATCCTGGTGTGTTTTTTCCCGGCTGCCATTAGCCTCTTAAATGGACTGAATTCAATTGATCCTGATTTGGTTAACCTTTTTCGTTCGATGGGAGCAAGCCGCATCGCTATTTTTAATATGGTCAAGCTGCCTGCGGCTGTGCCGGCATTTTTTTCCGGCCTTAAAATATCAGCTTCATATAGTATCATGGCGGCGGTAATCGGTGAGTGGTTGGGAGCGCAGCAAGGCCTCGGCTATTATATGACATTGTCCCAAAAATCATTTCGAGTGGATCAGGTTCTGGCAGCAGTAGTGATCATTTCCCTGCTAAGTTTACTGCTTGTAAAAGTAATCGATTTCATTGAGTATTCATTAACTCCCTGGAATCATTTTAAGGAGGAATGGATAAATAGTTAGTATTTGATATTTCGATAGCGTATCACCATTGTGGGAGGAAGATAAGTATGAAAAGAATGATAAGTATCATATTGACGGTATGTGTCTTGCTGACAGGTTTGACGGGCTGTTCGGCCAAAAAGGACGAAACGCAAACTGCACCATTACAGAAGGTAACGGTAATGTTGGATTGGTTCCCCAATACCAACCATACCGGTTTGTTTGCAGCCAAAGACCTTGGCTATTATAAGGCCGAAGGGTTGGATGTGGAATTTGTTCAGCCATCTGAAGGCGGCAACCCACAGTTGATTGCCGCCGGTAAAGCGGATTTTGCCATTAGCTACCAGGAAGAAGTCACCATTGCCCGTTCCCAGGATATACCGGTGGTTGCTTTAGCAGCAGTAATCCAGCATAATACTTCCGGGTTTGCATCGCCAGTTGATAAAAACATAAAATCACCCCAGGATTTTGCAGGAAAAACATACGGCGGTTGGGGATCTCCTGCGGAAACAGCGGTATTAAAAACACTAATGACAAAATACGGTGCTGATTTTAGCAAATTAAAAATCGTCAATATCGGTTCAGCTGATTTCTTTGCCAGCATGCAAAAAGGCATCGATTTTTCTTGGATTTTCTATGGATGGACTGGAATTGAGGCCAATCAAAAGGGGATGGATTTAAACTTTATCGAGTTGAAGAATGAGGATAAAGTATTTGATTACTATACTCCGGTGATTATCGCCAGTGAATCGGAAATAGCCAAAAATCCAGAGTTGGCAACAAAATTTATGCGCGCTACTGCCAAGGGTTATGATTATGCCATAAAATCTCCCGATAAAGCGGCAGAAATACTATTAAAAAATGCTCCTGAGTTGAATAAGGATCTGGTCGTTGCCAGCCAGCAATATCTGGCTAAAGAGTATCAAGGCGACGCACCGCGCTGGGGAGAAATGAAAACTGAAGTATGGAAAGGCTATGCAGATTTCATGTTCAACAATAAGCTGATTGATAAAAACATAGACGCAAACAAAGCTTTTACCAATAAATATTTACCGTAGCAGGAGGGCTTAACCTTGCCTTGTGTAAAAATATGTGATATCAGCAAAAGCATGGATCAACTATTTACCTTGGATAATATTTCCTTTACAGTTGATAATCATGAGTTTGTTGTTATTCTCGGGACCAGTGGTTGTGGCAAGAGCACATTGTTAAATATAATCGCCGGTTTGATTCCTCCTGATCGAGGCAGAATTGAAATTGATGGGGAAGATTGGACCGGACGTACCGGAAGAATAAGCTATATGCAGCAAAAAAGCCTGCTTTTGCCCCATAAGAACATTCTCGATAATGTGGCCATTCCCTTATTGCTTAAGGGAATGGCCAGAAAGAAAGCACATGAAATTGCCCGTCAACATTTAAAAGACTTTGGCTTGGAAGGTTTTGAAAACTATTATCCGCAACAGCTCTCCGGAGGGATGAAACAGAGGGCGGCATTGTTACGCACGTATCTCTTTACCAGCGATATCATGCTTTTTGATGAGCCGTTTGCCGGGTTGGATGCGATTACCCGGCGTAAGATGCAGTTGTGGCTTAAAGAACTGTGGCAAAACTATAGACCTTCCGTGCTATTTGTGACCCATGACATTGATGAAGCGCTACTTCTGGCAGATACGATCTATGTTCTGTCACCCCGTCCGGCCAAAGTACAGCTAAAAATAAACACAATTTCGTTACAAGATAATAGCTTGGCAACAGAAGCAAAAAAGCAGGAAATATTATCCCTGCTTGAAAATAAAAATCTCTAAATCAAATCTATCTACGGCTCTTGCGATAACGGATCAAGACTTAGATCTTCGGCAATCCGGTCAAGCTCTTCCTGGCTCATGCTACCGGTAACAGTTATTTGATAGGTTGCACCATTATATTCAACAACCCGGTTGGACGTATTTTGTAGGGCAGCAATATTATCCAATGCGATTATTTTAGGTTCTTTGGCTTTTATCATGGTCTGTTCTTCAACTGCAGATATTTCAGCAACTGGATCGGTGGGCGAAACATTGACCATAAAGCTCTTCTGAACAGATACGTCTTCAAAATTGTAAACCACCTGGTTTTCAGAAATATGGTTGGTCTCTTTAAGAACAAATCCACTGGGGATGTTGTAAAGACTTGGTTTATCAGTATTAATACCAGCATATCGCAAGCTGGATGGAAGGGAACGGCTTGTTTCACCCTGGTCTGTCGATCCGTTACCCTGCGTTGCATTTTCAGCAGGAATATTATCAGGCAGACTCTTGGACATCATTGCTTCGGGCTTTATTTCGTCTTGTTTTTCGTCTTGCGGTATTTGCCTGGGTGATGCTGGTGTGGTGCCTGCTCCGGTATCCAGAACGGCTAATTGCTTTGCTTCTGTCTGGTCCTTGTAATTACCCTGCGGCAAGGTGGGAGATGACGAAGTCTGGGAATTTTCCATCAAAGCTGCTTGATCCGGACCCTTTTTATCTTGAAGATGGGGCAAAATACCCGGTACATACAAGCAGGACAAGAGCAGAACAGCAGCGACGGTAGCTTTGGAGAAAGCCGGCAACCATCTGAAACGGGATTTTCTTTCCATAACCAGTACCTGGCTGCTGCCTGCACCGGTTTTGATCGAATTCATAACGTTATTATTAAAAGTTTCGCTCATTTCAGGAATGTTACTGGTATCCCGAAGGATATGATCCTCCTGTTCGGTCAGCTCAAATTGACGCCGGCAATATTCACAATCCAACAGATGCAGCTTGATATCATCCTGCTCGGCGGAAGAAAGCTCGCCCTCAAAGTAATCAAACATTACCTCTCTATAGTGCTGGCAATTCATTTTTGAGCTCACCTCCATTCCATTTTTTTAAAATCATTTTTCGCAGTGCTTTACGTGCCCGATGAATCTTTACATCTACATTTTCCCGGCTTATACCGATTATCTCAGCAATTTCCTGGTTCTTTAAATCCAATTGATAGCGCAAAACCAGTACAATCCGGTAGGATTCCGGTAATTCCATCAGTGCGTCTTCAATCTCAGCTTTCAGTTCCTGACGTTCAATGATCAAATGCGGATCTTCATATAGCTCATTCAATTCAAGATCATTGGCAGGAATATAAGTCTCGTCAAAACTGATTGATACGACTTTGTTTCTTTTGCGCAAAGTGCTTATACAGGTATTTACAGCAATTCTATGGATCCACGGACCGAGCTTTTTGCTGCTGTCAAACTGATACATCTTATTGTAGACGGTAATAAATACATCCTGACAAATATCCTCGGCCTCGTGATAATTGCCCATCATTCGATAGGCAATCGTAAATATCGATTTCTTATATCTGTTCATCAGCTCTTCAAAGGCTGCCGTATCACCTGATAATATTTGCTGAGCTAACTTTTCATCGCTTAGCAAGATACTCTTCCTCCCGGTCTACCCGTATATAATACGGTTTAGTAGCAGGTTGCTTACACGGTTGTTATAATAATTTATAGTATTAATAATACCTGAAAAATGAGGAACTATATACTTTAATATTAGGGTAAATGCATTAGAATGTAATTGATACGATCCAATCAATTAAAATTATAGGAGAGAATTTTGAAAGTTATTGTTGATGCGGATGCTTGTCCGGTAAAAAGTATAATAGAAAAAGTATCACGATCTTATAATATAGATGTTATTATGGTCTCCAATTACCATCATCAAATTGAAAGTGATTATGCCAAAGTTGTCGTAGTTGACGGTTCATCCCAGGCTGCTGATATGGTAATTGCCAATTATACACGGCCAGGGGATATTGTTGTTACCCAGGATTATGGACTGGCTGCGTTGATATTGGCCAAACAAGCAAATGCCATTCATCCTCAGGGCAATATATACAGCCAGGAAAATATTGACGGACTGTTAATGCAGCGCTACGTCAATCAAAAAGCACGTCAAGCCAATAAACGTACGGCCGGACCTCGCAAAAGAACCAGCCTGGATGATAAAAATTTCGAGCAGCAGTTTGAAAAGTTGATTTTGGAGCAAAAATAATGATAAATAATCAAATGAGCGGTTGCATATTATTTTGTTTGCTATACAATATGTAATGACTGAAAGATGAATTTAATTCCTCTTGGATCATGCTTATATGGAAAGGGGTTTAATTATGTCTGATAAATGCAATACTTGCCCATCCGCCTCAGGATGTTCAACGAATCCCAACGAATGCGGAGTAAAAGTTGAAACCTTGCTCGGAGCTTTAAACAAGATTCGCAATGTAATCGTCGTCATGAGTGGCAAAGGCGGGGTAGGGAAGTCATCGGTAACTGCACTACTGGCTTCAGAATTAAACAAGGCTGGAAATAAAGTAGGCATCCTGGATGCTGACATTACCGGACCGAGCCAACCCAAGGCATTCGGAATCAAAAATGAACACGGCCTGCAGGCCACTGATTATGGAATTATTCCGCCGCAGAGCAGCGCGGGGATTAAACTCATCTCCATTAACTTTTTCCTGCCCAATGAAGATGATCCGGTCATTTGGAGAGGTCCGATGCTGGCCGGAGCGGTAAAGCAATTCTGGGAAGAAATAGACTGGCGTGATCTGGATTATCTGGTTGTTGATCTGCCGCCCGGAACTGGTGATGTGCCTTTGACAGTCATCCAGACATTGCCGGTGAATGGTATTGTTATCGTTTCTTCTCCGCAGGATCTGGCTTTTATGGTAGTCAGAAAAACCATTAAAATGGCGCAGAAAATGAATACGCCTATTTTAGGTCTGATTGAGAACATGAGTTATGCGATTTGTCCGCATTGCAATGAAAAATTGCAGTTGTTTGGTGATCCTCAGGGAAAACGGGTTGCAGATGAAACCAACCTGGATTACCTGGGTGAACTCCCCTGGGATGCTCAACTAAATGCCATGGTTGACCAAGGGTTGGTTGAGAGCTATGATTCCGAGTATATGAAAACGATTGCGGAAAAAATCATGACAAAATTACCCTGATATATCCATTGTTTAACATTAATATTTAATCACAACCATTTACTGATGAAACAAATATGTTTATAATTTATTTATAAATCTTACTAAAATACTTTTTAATGGCCATATGGTGTCAGGGGGTATATTATGGTTACGAAATTGTTTATGGATTTAAAAAAAATATTCGCTGAACTGGCTTCAACTCTTATTTTAGGTAAAAATAAAGATGCTGCCGGAATAGCTCTATTATTATCTGAAAAAAGCAAGGCATTGGCTGATGTACTTGCGGGAGCAGCACATGAATAATCCCTTTCTGATTCGTTAATAATAGCACTGCCTGAAAATGGCAGTGTTTTTTTGTGAACTATCCATAGTTCTGAGAATGGTTTTAGATAAAACCCCAAAAACATGTCATTTTGGAGGTGATCAGTATAAACGAGAAAATATATTTATGACAGTCAACTTGACAGTCAAATGAAGAATTTTAGGAGGGTATATTTTGAGTTCAGTAAATCTAATCAGACATCCTATGGCAGGCAACTGTTTGCGTACCTTGCGTGACCGGAATACCAAAACTGCAGATTTTCGTCAGGCTATGGACAAACTGGGCGTATTGCTTGCGGTTGAGTCAACCACCAACCTGGATACGAAAGTTGACTCGGTTATTACGCCGCTGGATGTTGAGGCACAATGTTCTTACGTCGATGACAGCAGAATCTTATTGATCCCGATCCTGAGAGCCGGGTTAGGCTTCGTGGAAAGTTTTATGGATGTCTTGCCGGCCGCTAAAGTAGCTCACATCGGCATTGCCCGTGACCATGAAACTTTTGAGGCTCGAGCATATTTGGATGCTGTCCCTGACCACCCCGAAGATTTTGACAAGGTCTTTATTCTTGATCCAATGCTGGCAACCGGCAACAGTAGTGCCCAGGCAATTGATCTGATCCTCAACAAAGGTTATTCAGCGGAACGGATCACATTGGTCTGTGCGCTGTCAACCATGGTCGGCATAAAGCAGCTGCAAAGCAAATTTCCTGCCTTGTCGATCATTACCGCTGCGATCGATCCTGAATTGAATGAGAAAGCTTATATTGTCCCAGGTTTAGGTGATGCGGGAGATAG
>CAZRMB010000004.1:7299-8735 GCA_964600925.1 uncultured Syntrophomonas sp. | reverse complement strand
AAAGCGATACCCCTTGGTATACAGCATTTGTTTGCCATGTCCGGAGCTACAATCCTGGTTCCTTTTTTAACAGGTTTAAGCCCAGCGACAGCTTTGTTTTGCTCAGGTCTTGGAACGATCATCTTTTTATTGCTGACCCGCAGCAGAGTACCTGCTTATCTTGGTTCTTCATTCGCCTTTATTGCTGCATTAACCGTATTTGTTAAAGATCAGCCAAATATAGCCTCCGCCATGACGGGTGTTTTGTCTGTAGGTATAGCATATATTCTGATTTACATTATCCTTCGCCTGTTCGGGACCAAATGGATCAATAAAGTCATCCCACCTGTGGTTGCCGGAAGTGTGGTAGCAATTATCGGTTTGAGTTTAACCCCGGTCGCAATTTCAATGGCCAGTTCAAATTGGGTGGTAGGAATCTTTACATTAGCTGTAGCCATTATCATAAGTATATATGGCAAAGGATTTTCCAAAGTCATACCGATTCTTCTGGCCATTGTAGCCGGATACATACTTGCTGGATTTATGGGGCTGGTTGATGGGGCAAAAATTATGGCATCATTTAAAACTCCATTTATCGTTCCTTTCAGCAGCGTTGGCACATTCAACCTGAATTATGTGGCGATTCTGGCTTTTGCCCCCATCGCTTTGGTTACATTGATTGAAGATTTGGGTCACATGATGATCCTTAGCAACATAACCCGCACTGATATCCTGCAAACCGACCCCGGCTTTGAGAAAGTTGTGTTGGGAAATGGTTTGGCCACAGGTGTAGCCAGTATATTTGGCGGCGTTCCGCTGACAACTTATGCTGAAAACATTGGCGTATTAGCCATCACCAAAGTATATAGCTCTCTTAATCTGTGGATTGCGGCTATTTCAGCTATCATTCTAAGTTTCTTCAACCCTCTGCAAGTATTGATCATATCAATACCCGGGAGTGTTATGGGTGGCGTATCCATTCTTCTTTTCGGAATGATTGGTGCAGCCGGACTGCGCACTTTGATTGAAGCAAAAGTTGATTTTTCCAAAAACAAAAACTTGATTATTGCTTCGGTTATATTTGCGGTAGGAATTGGCTTAAGTAATCATGGTGTCATGGTAGCAACGCTGGCGGGAATCTTCTTAAACCTTATTCTCAAGGATGATAAAACTGAAGATGATTATGATATAACCAAAAAGGCTGCCTAACGAGTCAGCTACGATAGCCCGGTGGCACTATTGAATATTGAAATAATAAGGGCCTCCTGTTAAAGGGAGGTCCTTGCTTTGGTGCGTTAATACAATTACCGGAGATGACCGATCGACTTGTAATCACTTTGCATGAATGGCTCCGCAGTTGTTAATAATTTGAGATCTTTGTCTTGATTCAGAAGATTTTTGAAAGCTACTGATAGCATTAATTTGATACGATTCAATTGATTTACTTCGCTGGCTCC
>CAZRMB010000004.1:0-7199 GCA_964600925.1 uncultured Syntrophomonas sp. | reverse complement strand
GCTGTCATAAGCACAATATAAAAAGAAATCCAACAGATCCGGGACCACTGCTTCTGCGCCGGCTTCCTCCAGAATCGAGACAATATTATTGTTTGCCGTTGGATGATATTTGACCAATATCTCTCCCACAATTCCGACTCTTGGTTTGACTTGTTTTGAAATTTCAAGCTGGGAGAATTCTTCAACGATACCATAAATATTTTTTTCAAAGGAATTAGCATCGCCGCTTGCTATCTGTTCGGCACATCGATCAGCCCATCTGTCAAACAATAGATTGGCAGAACCGGGGATCAATTCATAAGGACGTACCCGATGCAGCACCCGCATTAAAAGATCTCCATATACAATAGCGTTGATCGCTTTTTTGAGCAGACTCTTGGTAATAACAAAGCCGTTGCTGCTTTCATTGCCATAAAGGTTGGCGGAAATAATAGGGATATTATCATATCCGGCTTCATGAAGAGCTTTTTTCAGCAGACCATAATAATTTGTGGCACGGCAACCTCCGCCGGTCTGGGATATAGCCACAGCAGTTTTGCCCAGATCATATTCATCCGATTGCAGCGCCTGTAGCAATTGCCCAATTACGATTATGGCAGGAAAACAGCCGTCATTGTTAACGTATTTCAGTCCTTCATCAATGGCTTCTCGCGTAGCCTCAGGCAGAAGTTTAAGATTATATCCTTCAGAGTTAAAAACTGGTTCAATCAATCTAAAATGTAAGGGTGCCATCTGCGGACAAAGTATGGTATATTCAGACCGCATTTCTTTTGTAAAGGGAACAAGCAAGTTGTAAGCCTGTTGCAGGGGCTTGAGTTGGTTGCTTTTAGATTGCTTTTTCATAGCTGCCAGCAGAGAACGGATTCTGATCCGGGCAGCCCCCAAATTGGCTCCTTCATCAATCTTCAGGACGGTGTATATTTTTCCATGCTGCTGCAGGATCTCCTGAACTTGATCAGTTGTGACTGCGTCCAGCCCGCAGCCAAAGGAATTAAGCTGAACCAATTCCAGTCCAGGTTCTGTACAAACAAAACTGGCAGCTGCATAGAGGCGTGAATGATACATCCATTGATCTGCAACTCGTAAAGGACGTTCCACATCGCCCAGATGTGCGATAGAATCCTCAGTGAACACAGCCAAACCATAATTGTTGATGATCTCCGGAATACCATGATTGATTTCCGGATCAATATGATATGGTCGGCCAGCCAATACGATACCTTTCATCCCGATCGTCTTAATATACTGCAGCGTTTCTTCACCCTTTTGACGCAGGTCCTGTTTGAAACGTTGATCTTCCTGCCATGCTTTTTCCACAGCCCGCAGTATATCACGCTTTTTAATGCCCATAGGGGCAAATTCTTTATAGAGGCAAACAGCTAATTGCTTTTTGTCATCATAAGGAAGGAATGGTTTTAATAAAACCACATCATTTTCAGCGATCATATCCATATTGTTATTTATAACCTCAGGGTAGGAAATGACCATCGGACAATTGAAATGATGGTCAGCCTGTTCCTGTTCCTGACGTTCATGGATGATAGAAGGGTAGAAGATGCGTTTTACGCCCATATCGATCAGAGAAGCAATGTGTCCATGTGCCAGTTTGGCAGGGAAACAAGCTGTGTCGGACGGAATCGTGGCACTGCCTTTATCATAAATCGCTCTGCTGGAACGAGGTGAGTGTACGGTCCGAAAACCGAGTTCGGCGAAAAAGGTAGCCCAGAAGGGATAATTTTCATACATATTCAAAACCATAGGAATGCCTATGGTACCTCTGGGAGCGTTGCTTTCAGCCAGCGGTTCATAGCGCAGCAATCGTTTTAATTTGTAATCGAACAGATTGGGAACAGGATTATTTAATTTTTGCTTGTCACTGAACTTTTCACAGCGATTGCCGGAAATATATTTGTTTCCATCGGGGAATTTGTTAATCGTCAATTTACAGTGGTTTTCACAGCCGGCACAATTGTTCATACTGGTCTGCAAATTGAAATTACGCAGTTGATCCATATTTAATATACTGCTTTGTTGATCAGGCAAGGCATTGCGTCTGGCCAATAACGCAGACCCGAAGGCTCCCATCAGACCGGCTATATCTGGTCTGACTACTTCGCGCTCAATGATAAGCTCAAAACTGCGCAAGATGGCATCATTAAGGAAAGTTCCTCCCTGCACAACGATTTTATCTCCAACATCACGCGGGTTTCTGATTTTAATGACTTTAAAAAGCGCATTCTTAATAACAGAATAGGCCAGACCGGCTGATATGTCAGCTACCGAAGCCCCATCTTTTTGGGCTTGCTTAACTTTGGAATTCATAAACACCGTACAGCGAGAACCTAAATCGGCGGGCGATTCTGATTGCAAAGCGAGTTGCGAAAATTCATCGACCGGGATATTCAAAGAATTAGCAAAGCTTTCAATGAAAGAACCACAGCCTGAAGAACAAGCTTCGTTAAGCAGAATATTATCAATAACTCCATCGTGAATGCGCAGACATTTCATATCCTGGCCGCCAATATCAAGTATCATGTCAACGCCAGGGGTAAAAAATTCGGCTGCAGTGTAATGAGCTACGGTTTCTACTTCTCCGCCATCTATATGCAAGGCGGCTTTTAGTAAGTTTTCGCCGTATCCGGTAACAACAGAATTGGCGATTTGAGCCGTTGGCGGCAGTTGGGAATAAAGATCATGCAACATTTCCACGGCGGAGCGAATAGAACTGCCATGGTTATTGGTATAAAAGGAATATAGTAAATGACCATCATCATCGATCAAAACCGCTTTGCTGGTCGTTGATCCGGCGTCAATACCAAGATAGCAGTTCCCGCTAAAGTCCTGCAGAGATGTTCTGATAACACGGTTTTTATGGTGACGTTCTCTAAATTTATACAGTTCTTCAGTATTATTAAAAAGCGGTTGCAGGTGTAGTGATTCATTGGCAAAGTCCTTATGCAGGTTTTCCATACGGCTGATTATTGCAGTCAAATTGATAACAGTCTCATTATATGAAGCCAGCGCAGCTCCCATGGCCACAAAGAAGTGGGCATTGTGCGGGAATAAAACTTCATCGTCTTTCAAATGGAGGGTTTCCTTAAATCTTTTTCTTAATTGCGGAAGAAAGTAGAGAGGACCGCCCAAAAAAGCAATATTTCCTTTAATAGGTTTACCTGCGGCAAGTCCGCTGATGGTCTGGTTTACCACCGCCTGAAAAACTGATGCCGCCAGGTCTTCTTTGCGTGCTCCCTCATTGAGAAGCACCTGAATATCAGTTTTGGCAAAAACACCGCAGCGGGCCGCAACCGGGTAGATCGTATTGTGAAGGGCAGCCATATCATTCAATCCGGAAGCATCTGTTCCCAGAAGGCCTGCCATTTGATCAATAAAAGCACCTGTGCCACCGGCGCAAATACCATTCATTCGTTGATCAAGTCCGCCGCGGAAAAAAGTGATCTTGGCATCTTCACCGCCTAATTCAATGGCCACATCAGTTTGGGGTATAAAAGCCTCAATTGTACGGTTGCAGGCAATAACTTCCTGAATAAATGTCAGGCCTAAATCAGTTGCAATTGACATACCCGCCGAACCGCTGATCAGCACGGTCAGCGGTTTATTGCCTACATATTCGTAAGCTGATTTTAATAATTCACTGGTACTATTTTTGGTCTCAGCATTATGACGACGATAGCCGCTGTATATGATTGAACCTGCTTCATTCATTATTACTAATTTTACCGTAGTTGATCCTACATCGATTCCCATGCGCAAGACATCGGCCATGCTGAAAATACTCCTCTCCCCAAACGAACAAAGATTCAAACACTGTTTTAATCTTTTCAATAATACTAGATTAAATAAAACTTTATGTCAACAAACATGTAAAACAATATGATTTGACATATATTGAACCAAAATTTAAAATCTATTTAAAACAGAGTTTAAAACATAGGGGCGTTAAATATTGGATGAAGAATTAATTGCTCTGGGGACAAAAGAAAGAATCATCAAAGTTACCATGGAAATTATTGCCGCAGAGGGATTTCAAAATGTAACCGTAAGAAAAATAGCCACCCGTGCCGGGGTAAATATTGCAGCCGTAAACTATCATTATGGCTGCAAGGATGCGGTTATTAATGAAGCATTAAAAACTGTCACCTCTAAACTTGTTGATGCTTTTCGGCATCTAAATAACAGTGAGATTAATGCCCAGGAAAGATTGCGAATGTTCGTGGTTGATTATTTAAATGTTCTGTTTTTATATCCGGATATAATCAGAACGATCATTGATCAAAACATTCATAATTACTCCATGCGAGTAGCTGTGGAATATCAGGAATACGTGAAAACAGAAGGCCGGGAATTGATCGCCAAATCAATGCAAGAAATATGGCCTGATGAAACGATGCTTATTTCAAACATGAGAGCCCTTCAAATCTTGAGCTGCATGGCATTTCCGGTATTGATGGGAGACAGGGTTACAGACATCAGTCAAATTGATTGGAAAGACCCCGAAATCAGGGAGAAGTATATGGAATTGCTGCTTAATAATATTGCCAAACCATAGCTTTACTCTTGATTTCTGAAATAACAGAGTTTATAATCATACTTGCGGCAAAAAAATCGGGGCCATTAGCTCAACTGGCAGAGCAGCTGACTCTTAATCAGAAGGTTGCAGGTTCGATTCCTGCATGGCCCACCATAAGAAAACGAGACCCCTCCGTAATAGCGGAGGGTTTTTTGTATTTCTGTATAACTATATTTTAATGCAATACGACTATTCAAAATTAACATTTGATCAAAAACTATCCCGATACCACTACCCTCATTAAGAAATGATGGAGGTAAAAAGCAGGATAATATTTCCTGATTGAAGAACTAATAGCAGTATTGACTATTAGGATTGGAAATTATGTCTGTCTATTTACGTCAAAATAAAGGGGGGCGCGTATTGTCAACAGAGCTGTTTGAAAAAGCGAAGAAAAACAAGGCCGATGAATTTTATACGCAACTTTCCGATATAGAAGCAGAGATGCGCCATTATAAAGAACAGTTCCGGGGCAAGGTTATTTTCTGCAACTGCGACGACCCATTCGAAAGCAATTTTTTCAAGTATTTCGCCATGAATTTTAATTATCTCGGTCTTAAAAAGCTGATTGCGACCTGCTATGCTGGTTCTTCGATAGTAGGCGTTCAATTATCGCTTTTTGATATAGAAATTTTAGAGAAGAAAAGCGCCGATGAAAAACAACCATATAAAATTGAAATTACGGAAGTCAAAGACGAAAACGCAGACGGCGCGGTTGATCTGGCCGATGTTGAATATCTTCTTAAAAACAGGAAAAATGCCCTAACGCTGCTTAATGGCGATGGCGATTTCCGTTCGGCTGAATGTATAAAATTACTTATAGAAGCCGATATTGTGGTAACAAACCCGCCTTTTTCCCTGTTCCGTGAATATGTCGCGCAGCTTATGGAATATGAAAAGAAATTTATAATAATCGGTAGCAAAAATGCCATAACTTATAAAGAAATTTTCAAACTGATTCAAGAAAACAAAATATGGCTCGGAAATGGATTTCCAAACGGAAACGCTTATTTTAAAATTCCCGCGGAATATTCACGGGAATGGGCAAACGGTGTATATAATCCAGAAACTGGTTTAGTGAAATTTCGTAATGTCGGTTGGTTCACAAATATTGATTTTCTGGAACGCCATGAAAACATAACCTTATACAAACAGTACAAGCCTGACGAATATCCGAATTATGATAATTATGACGCGATCGAAGTATCAAAAGTAGCAGATATTCCTTACGATTACGATGGAGTAATGGGCGTTCCGATTACGTTTCTCGATAAATTTAATCCAGAGCAGTTTGAAATAATCGGAATAACAAAAACTTGGTTTGGAGGGGCATGCAAGATATATCCTAATCAGACTCAAGTAAATGCTAACGGTAGTACAAGCATTGTTTCAAAACTTAATGATGGGGCTACGATAAAAGTAGACGTTCCACCAAAAGGAAAGACGTATTATATTGTTAACGATGAATATTTTATACAGCTTTATGCTCGTATTATAATTAAGCAGAGAGGTGCTGCGCAATGAAGATTGAATTGCATGAAATAACCGTGCGTGAAGTGGCGGAGAATTACGTCGACAATGCTGAAGAAGGCGTTATTGGTTACGGCGGCAAGCTGAATATCCGCCCGAAGTATCAGCGCGAATTTGTCTACGACGAAAAGAAGCGCAACGCCGTCGTTAATACCATCCAAAAAGACTTTCCGCTGAATGTGATGTACTGGGTCAAAAATGAGGACGGAACTTTTGAGGTTCTGGACGGTCAGCAGCGGACAATCAGCTTTTGCCAGTACGTCAAGGGCGATTTCTCCATTGAAAACCGCGCTTTTCATAACCTGACGAATACGGAGCAAGAGCAGATTTTAAACTATAACATGATGATTTATTTCTGCGAGGGCAACGACAAGGAAAAGCTGGACTGGTTCAAGATAATAAACATAGCTGGCGAAAAACTCACCGATCAGGAATTAAGGAACGCCGTCTATACCGGGACTTGGCTATCCGACGCAAAGTTGAAGTTCAGCAAAAGCAACTGTGCGGCGTACTTGTTGGCTAAGGACTATGTGAACGGCTCACCTATCCGTCAGGAAATATTGGAAACATCTATCAAGTGGATATCAAGCGGCGATATTGAAAAGTATATGTCCATTCATCAGCACGACCCAAACGCCAATGAGTTGTGGACGTATTTCAGGAATGTTATCGAATGGGTTAAACTAACATTTACAACGTACCGCAGGGAAATGAAAGGCATTGAATGGGGTGGCTTGTACGATAAATTCAAGGGTGAAATGTTCGACACTTCTAAATTGGAGCACGAAATACAAACCCTTATGATGGACGACGATGTATCTAATAAGAAAGGCATTTACTCATATGTTCTAACCCACAACGAAAAGCATTTAAGTATCCGCGCCTTTACCGAAAGCCAAAAAAGGGCGGCATACGAAAGGCAGAAAGGCATATGCAAAAAATGTAAAAAGCATTTTGAATTTAAAGAAATGGAAGCAGATCATATTACGCCATGGAGCAAGGGAGGCAAAACAAACCCTGAAAACTGTCAAATGCTCTGCTTGGATTGCAATCGCAAGAAAAGTGATAAATAAAAAGCGGT
>CAZRMB010000003.1:0-31634 GCA_964600925.1 uncultured Syntrophomonas sp. | reverse complement strand
ACCACCATAAAGAGAGTTAGCGCCGGCTTCACCATCTATATAATCATCGCCTTCGCCACCATAAATCGTATCTTGGCCGTCGCCACCAAATAGATCATCGTTGCCAGAATTGCCGTATAGTGTGTCGTTTCCTTTCTCGCCATCCAGATAGTCATCGTCTTCATTACCGTAAATGGCATCGTCACCGCTACCGCCAAAGAGTTCATCTGAACCCCTTTGTCCTTCGATATAGTCATTGCCGTCGCCACCGTCGATGTAGTCTTTTCCTGAAACAACGGCGTCATCTCCTATTAGTATATCTTCTCCAGTTCCACCTTCGATGAAATCATTTCCTGCTGATCCGAATATGACGTCATTGTCCGCTCCGCCATATATTTCATCATCGCCATAGCCCCCATCAACATAGTCGTTGCCTGTTCCTGCATAAATTACGTCATCGCCGACATTAATGTAGCTGTTCTGATCAACATAGACGTTGTGCAATGCGGTTATAAAGGTGCCGCCGGCATCGCCTTGCAATGTGTACGACCAATCCACAAAACCAGCATAATTATCCTCTAAACGAACAGTTTGAGATTGCTCTACATTAACACCATACACATGGGCATCACTATAGATGAAGTCATCCCCGCCGCCGCCAACTATCAGATCATTACCTAGACCGCCGAAAAGCCCATCTTTGGCATTTGAACCATAAATAAAATCATCACCTTCTCCCCCGGAGGCTATATCACCCGTATTGCTTAAGCTCTGTGCTGTTTCTCCTGCTGCTAAGATCGCTTCCATCTCGCCTGGATTTTCGCAATATAGTTTGTTGCTGCCTGAATTGCCGAACAGTATATCTACGCCGGTATCACCTTCCAGTACGTCGTTACCGTTGGGCGATGCCGAATTTAAGATGTCGTTGCCGGCTCCTCCTACCATCCAGTCATCTCCTCCATATTGCCCTCCGTAACTATAATTTGCGACCCAGTCGTTACCCGCTCCGCCCACTATCATGTCATTTGCCGTGCTTCCGTAATCCGGTGTCTTCTGGTGATTTAGATGTTCATTATCGACTACATCCAGGTATATTGGATTTGCCGCTATCGGATCATCCGGTATATCGATCAGGTTGATGCCGAAATCACCGGATTGCAACGAAGTCCCAAATTCAATCGCGTTACCATCGGGAAGGTAAAGCATATTTCCAACGATTTTTATATTACTATTGTTTTGGGGTTTCCATTCATCTGTCCCGCTTTTATAGAAATTACCGAGTGCAATTATTTTCTTGCTGATGACACTGTTGTGGACAACAAGTTCACCATCTTTATCTTCATCTATTATCAGGTCATTGCCATCACCAATTGTATATTCATAAGTATCATGACCAAGGCCTCCATTTAGCACATCATTACCTGCACCACCAATCAGGGTATCCGCACCTGCGCCACTTGCAAGCATATCAGTCCCGGCACCACCATATAAAAGATCTTCCGACGAGCTACCCGTCAAATTATCTGCATTGTTTCCTCCCAGCATGAAGGCTCGCCGGGTGCCTGCTGTCGCTGTCATGGAACTGCTACCGGCCTGGATATACCAGTCAAGAAGTTCGGAAATTTTCCTGGTTATAACGCCTGTTTCATTACCAGGCAGTGCGCTTAAATATTTTTGGAAATATAGCTTATAACCTAATGCAGTGCTCAAATTTGCCGCCACATCGCTGCGATCAAAACGAAGGCCGCCGGCAACACCGGTATTGTCGAAAAGCGTTTTGTCCTTATTTGTGGAATTTGGATTATCCTTATCGTAGTACATTTGCATGGCAAAGGCTGTCAGCGCATCAGATAAGTTACTGTTGGACATTGTCAGGCCGCCTTCCTGGGCAATCTTTTTCAGGTCGTCGGTAAAACGGGTAAGCATGCTGTCAGCTTCGGTTACACCAGGTGCATTACCGACCTGATGGCGAACCAGGCGGTCAAGCAAATTTTCATCTCCTTTGTTAGTCGGTTTTGAATAAAGTTTTTTATCAAAAATCATTTCCAGCAAATCGGTCAGTTTATTAGTGACCAGACGAAAGTCGTCGTTCAGAACGAACGCAGTCAGTAATGCCTGGGAGTGAAGATCCCAAGGCTTCGTATCGGTCGGGCCATGCGTTAATGAAACCTGGCTACCAATTCTTAAAAACCCGTTATAAGGATAGTTTGTAAGTGCCTCGCCCTGTACATAATACCCTCTGACGTTACCTGCGCGTGCGTCACGCGAGCTGTCTGCAAAACTGAGAAGCTCCGGTGCTATGGCTTGAATATTTTCCAAAGTGTACAGAGACTGTCCATACTGGTCTTTTAAACTAAGCAAATAGTTTTTGATACCATCTCTTATTCTCTCTGTTGCAGAAGCAAAAAAAGGCGCCTGATCAAAAGTCACTGCTTTTTCATTAAAAAAGACACCCATCAGCGCAGCTAATCCACCTCCAAGAGAATGTCCTGTAAAAGTTATTTCCGCGCCGCGATTAGCGGCTTTAACTTCCATGTAATACGCAGCCGCCTGCAGCAACTGCGTTGATCCCCATCCCATAGCCAAACCAATGTCGGCTGCTATATCGTCTGTACTTTTAAAGTCTGTACCTGCAAACGAAATGACGATTTCGCTGCCGTTGGTGAAAGATACGGCTTCGAAACCACTGGATGTTGGATATGTATCATTAGGTACATGGAAAAATTCGGTCCAGCCATCCGGCACGGGAAACCAATTATTTTGATTTCTATTTGTTTCATATGCACGCCCCGCCATTATTGAATAATTAATTTCAAATTGGGTAGCCATCTTTATTCTTCCCTTTTAAATTTTGTAAATTTGCTCTCCACACATATATTTATTGTTTTTCCATCCCTTTTCTTTTAGGAGAATTCTGTGATGGTGCTTTGGGGCTTGTCCAGCGAGATGAGCCCCAATCGGGACAACTCACTCCCAATGCCCTAGGGTTGAGTTGCGTCCGGACGATGGTTTTGTATTCAGCTTGCGTCAGGCTGCTATTGAGTTCCTTTACTTTTTCTGCGGATGCCAGCCCCATATTAACTAGTTCTTCTTCATGAGCCATTGCGTTAATAACCAAATTGATATTTTTAAACTCTATCGGCAACTCCTGCAAATAAATACGCTTCCATACATTGCCTTCGTATTTAAATATAATGTAAGGCGGATTCGGACGACCCCACTTATTGTACGCCAGACAACCATCTGCAGTAGTGATAAGATACGGTATCCGATCGGATACATGCATAGCCACCAGATCAAAATTAGAATGTCCAATTTCTTTGCTGTATTCGTCTTTCCAGGTAATAGTCTGTTTTGTACCCGGTATGGTAAATGTAATAGAATGATCCTTAATACCCGGCTCTTGCCCTGGTTCGTGTCTCCCGCCATGCTTTTGCCATCTCTCCACAACTATCTTCCTGCCGTCGTGGAGCAGCGCTTCTTCCTTCCATTTTGCCGTATCACCAAATCCCATAAATCCACATGCAGTTACAGTTGCCACTCCTAAGTTCAAAATTAAAATAAACAAAACTATCATTCTTTTTTTTTGTTCCATGCTGCTCCCTTAAATTTACAGAATTCTGTTATCCTCTTTTTCTTCCTCCGGATATCAGTGTATGCGTTCAACTCTTTCACTTTTCCCTAAAATTCTTACTTATGTAATAGCAATCCATAAGCCATATTTAGCATTGCACATCCCGCAAAATACTCAGCCTGTATTTACCTAATTTTACGGCATATATTTTTTATTTTAAGAATGCTCACCTGAACGAAAGAGATAGAAGGCCGATGAGACAGAGACAAAAAAGGATTTTCTCGATATTTCAATTTTACAATGCAAAATTAATCGTCAATATTATGACATAACAATGCCTTGTATCGTTTACCTTTACCTGCGGGCGCAGAAACAGACTGCGATATAAATATCTGCCCCGGGACAGTTCTTTACACTTATAAATTCTTGTTTTCGGTTCGAAAAGTCGAAGATATAATTGCCATAATAACACCACTTACAAAATGCTTTTTAAAATTTTCACTTAGGAGAAGTTTGTCTCTCATAATAATGATCCATAGAAGATGAATAAGTTTGGATTCCCTTTTTATTAAGAAAGCTTACAAACGCAATCTGTATCATTTCTCCCTTGGATACAGACCGTCGGTTGAATTTGAAGATCCAAGCACTCAAAAAACATACTTTCATTGCCAATTGCCCTAATCTTATCTGTCTAATCACAAGGCACGTCTAATTTAAAAAGAAATTTAAAAAAATAATCGATCATCAACCAATACATAATTGTTTTTAAATATTTACTTCACGCAACCGCCAAACACACAAAATATCACTGGCATCAATATTGCTTTAAGAAATAAGTTATATTTAAGCACTTGGAGTAAAGAAAACTACGACAGTTTTTGTTCAGGATTGAATGCATGGATAACCGTGATAAAACATTGCAATCTATAAAGAAGAAAATATCACTGTTAGTCAATCAATATCATTATGAAAAATCGGCGCAGCGTCATTTTATAAAGGGGGTAACCCCTGTCCATTACGCCGGACGATATTATGACGAAAAAGAAATGCAGGCGGCGGTCGAAGCTGCGCTCGATTTCTGGTTAACAGAAGGAAGATTCACTACAAACTTTGAATCCAAACTCGCCAATTATTTGACAGTCAAACATGCAATTTTAGTAAATTCAGGATCTTCCGCCAATCTTCTGGCTCTGACAGCTTTAACTTCAGATCTTCTCGGCAGCCAAAAGCTGCGTCTAGGAGATGAAGTGATTACTGTTGCAGCAGGTTTTCCAACTACAATCAATCCTATTATCCAAAATGGTCTTATTCCTGTGTTCGTTGATGTGGATATTCCAGGATATAACATCAAAACAAACGACCTCCTGAAGGCTTTAAGTCCGAAGACACGCGCCATCTTTGTCGCTCATTCGCTTGGAAATCCTTTTGACCTGGATAATGTTGTCTCCATTGCTCAAAAGTACAATCTCTATTTAATAGAAGATAATTGCGATGCTCTTGGCTCATTATACAAAGGCCGCTTAACCGGTTCTTTCGGGCATATTGCCACCTGCTCTTTTTATCCGGCGCATCATATTACGATGGGTGAAGGAGGCGCGGTGCTAACTTCGGATGACAGGCTGGCACGTATAGTCCGGTCATTGAAAGACTGGGGCAGAGACTGTTTCTGTGGCCCCGGTCAAAACAACCGCTGCTCAAAAAGATTTTCAGGATCTTACGGAGATCTGCCTTTCGGCTATGATCATAAATATGTGTATTCCCATGTTGGCTACAATTTAAAAGCGACGGAATTTCAGGCTGCCATAGGTATTGAACAGCTCAATAAATTGGAGTTATTTTGCGATAAAAGACGCGAAAATTTCCATCTCTGGTCGGATTGTTTTAAGTCATTTGAAAAATATTTCATCTTGCCGGAAGCAACACCGAATACAGATCCTGCCTGGTTTGCTTACCCACTGACTGTACGGAATAAACAAGCCGGTTTTTCAAGAAACGACCTAACAGCATATTTGAATAAAAATCTTATTGAAACACGTAATTTATTTGGCGGCAACTTATTGCGCCAACCAGCTTATCGGAACATCAAGTGCCGCCGGATTAGTGACCTTACCAACACTGAGCGCATCATGAATGACACTTTCTTTCTGGGAACCTATCCCGGCCTGGACAAAGAACAAATTAACTACACTATGAACGTTGTCGACAATTTTATATCGTCGAGGTGTGGAAGTTGACACAAAAGACTGAAGCACCAATCAATTTATTTGATGATTTTTACCGGGGAAAATCCGTTCTTGTGACCGGACATACTGGCTTTAAAGGATCGTGGCTCGCTTTGTGGCTGAAAGAATTGGGCGCCTCAGTCACCGGTCTCGCCCTGCCAGCAGACACTGATCCTTCCCATTTTAAATTGATCGGTCTTAACAATTACATCCGGCACATTGAAGGTGACATCCGTAACATCAACAAAGTAAAGCAGGCTTTCTCAATTGCGAAACCGGACATCGTTTTTCATTTGGCGGCCCAGGCACTAGTGCGAGATTCCTACGGCGATCCCAAAACAACCTTCGATACCAATATCGGCGGCACGGTAAATATTTTGGAAACGATTCGTAACAGTTCTACCGTGCGTGCAGCAGTAATTATCACTTCTGACAAATGCTATGAAAATAATGAGTGGGTCTGGGGCTACCGTGAAAACGATCCATTGGGCGGACATGATCCGTACAGCGCCAGCAAGGGAGCAGCAGAAATTGTATCAGATGCCTACCGCAGCTCTTACTTTGATAAAAACGGACAAGGCCCCCATCTGGGCTTAGCCACGGCAAGAGCCGGCAATGTTATCGGCGGCGGCGATTGGGCAAAAGACCGTATCATTCCCGATTGCGTCCGGGCACTGACCACAGACCAATCCATCGTCATCAGAAATCCACAAGCCACCCGGCCTTGGCAGCATGTCCTTGACCTTCTCTATGGCTACTTGTTACTGGCCACCCGACTTCTAGAGAATCCGGACACATTCAGCGGAGCATGGAACTTCGGACCGCATACATCCAATCAAATTACCGTTCAGGCACTTACCGAATGGATAGTCGCTGCCTGGGGAAAAGGTACAATTTCTACACGGAATACCAATGAAAATGCATCTCATGAAGCGCGCCTTTTGCACCTGTGCATTGATAAGGCGGCATTTGAATTACGATGGCGACCGATTCTGGACAGCTATTCTGCAATCAACTGGACGGTGGACTGGTATAAATCTTGGCATAGCGGACAAACAAAGCAGGATTCTCTGTCGCTGAAACAAATTAGAAAATACAGTCAGATTGCCATAAAAAAAGGAGCTCGGACATGACAGAAAATATTCCCGTTGTCATTCTGTGCGGCGGTATGGGAACACGCTTACGTGAAGAAACTGAATATAAACCAAAACCAATGGTTGATATTGGTGGGAAACCTATACTCTGGCATATCATGAAAATTTACGCACACTATGGGTATAGGCGATTCATCCTTTGTCTTGGTTATAAAGGCAGTGTCATAAAAGATTATTTTCTCAATTATGAGGCAATGAGCAATGATTTTACAATTAACCTGGGAAAAGAAAACCCTTTAGCATATCAAAGTAACCATACAGAGCAAAATTTTAGTATAACTCTCGTGGATACAGGATTGAAAACGATGACAGGCGGTCGGATTAAACGTATAGAAAAATTTATTGATACAGACACTTTCATGGTAACTTATGGCGACGGCTTGACCAATGTAAACATCAATGATCTCATTGCTTTTCATCGAAAACATGGCAAACTGGCAACTCTCACGGCAACACGTCCACCATCAAGATTTGGAATTCTTGAATTAACAAAGGAAGATAGGGTCAATCAGTTCCGGGAAAAAGTACGAGCTGAGTGGATTAACGGTGGTTTTTTAGTATTTAACCATCGTTTTTTTGATTACCTGGATTCAGATGCCGATTGCTTTTTGGAACGCGAACCAATGGAAAAACTAACTTTCGAAAAACAATTGATGGCATTCAGACATGAAGGGTTCTGGATAGGCATGGATACATACCGGGAATACGAAATGCTCAACCAGATGTGGGATAATGGCGAAGCGCCGTGGAAAGTATGGTAAGAAATATGAACAAAAAAATTATCCTCCTTGCAAATGACAGACCAGGAATAGAAGTATGCAAGTATCTCATCGATCATGGCGAGACCATTCTGCGGCTGTATATACATGATCCGGAAGAACAAAAATATGCAAACGAGATCATCAGCAACTCCAGGCTGGATCAACGAAATATTTTTTTAGCCGGCACACTCAAAGATCCGGACCATATTAAGGAAATTAGCAACATACATTTCGATTATATTATTTCTGTTTATTGGGCGCATCTGCTGCCCAAAAGTCTCCTCGATTCTGCAAGGGAGGGAACCGTAAATTTCCATCCGGCACTACTGCCGATAAACAGGGGTTGGTATCCGCACGTCCACAGTATTATCGATGGTTCTCCTCTGGGAGTTACACTTCATGCAATGGATGAATCGGCGGACACTGGCCCTATATGGGCTCAGAAAGAAGTCTCCTTAAGCCCTTACGATACGGCAGGTAGTATATACGACAAATTACAAGGGGAGATCGTTGCTTTATTCATTGAAACATGGCCCAAGATTCTGGATAAATCAATCATACCCATACCACAGGACAACAGTCGTGCTGTTTATCATAAAAAAAAGGAAGTCGATGCTTTGGACAAAGTTAATCTGGAATCATCCATGAAGGTTAGAGAGATAATTAACCTATTAAGAGCGCGTTCTTTCGGAACAATGGGTTTTGCATTTTATGAAGTCGACGGCGAAAAGGTCTATGTAAATATTAAGCTGGGTAAAAGTAATAATTTCCGGAACAAAGACTAACGGTATATAAGCAGGACAAATTATTATTATGATGATGACAAACGATAGACGGCAATACAAAGACAATATATCGAGACGTATCGGAGTTTATAAGAAAAGTGCGGAGCAACAATTTTCTTTCTTGAAAAACACTGACAAATTAGATGATCTATTCGCCAAAAGTATTAAGATTGATGAAGACACCTGTTATTTAATCCCGCTGTGCCTTGTGCATAAAGCAGATGATGTCTTGATCAGCATACTAAAAACATTGCACCGGGAAAACTATATCACTTATCCAAAGCGTCTTCCAGTAACAACAAAGGGTATCATTAACTGGATGGATGAACTAACGGCCGCCAGAGATAAAATTCTCTTCCTGGTTTTGGATCGGCATGGGAAACCAGTCGGGCATATCGGGTTACTAAATCAGGCTACTGATATTTGCAGGTGTAAAGTTATCGACATTGCATGGAATAAAAACGAAAACTACACAGAAACAGTTTCACTGTGCATGAAGGCCCTTCTGAATTGGGTCGAGGAGACAATATTTCCTGAAGAAATATTTCTTCAAGCCTTTCTCAACGATCAGTCGGCAATAGATTTTTATGAGTCGGCGGGTTTTGTGCAGGATAATAAATCATTACACAAATCGGATGACTGCGTTAAATCATTAAGTCAGAGCTCGAAAAGCCAAGACATAGCATCCGCTCGTGACATGTTGTTGGCTACTATGGTCTTCCGCCCGAATCGAAATCCCGGCAAAAAACTCATTTTGACTGCAGGGCCTTCGATCTGTGCGAAGGAGGCCAGTTACGCCCTTGATGCAGCGCGATTTGGATGGAACCATCGTTTTGCTGATTACATCAAGAAATTCGAGAGCAGCTTTGCGGAATACTTGGGTGTCAAACATGCCTTATGTTTTTCCAGTTGCACAGGATGCCTTCACTTGTCTCTACTCAGTCTTGGTATTGGACCGGACGATGAGGTTATTGTACCTGACATCACCTGGGTTGCTACGGCCAATGCCGTACTATACACAGGAGCAACTCCCGTATTCGCAGACATTGACCCCCAAACATGGTGCATTAGTCCTGCTTCCATACGGGCATGCATCACGGCACGCACAAAAGTCATCATTCCTGTGCATCTTTATGGACATCCTGCACCGATGGATGAGATCGTAGAGATAGCGAAAAAAAATAGACTCTTTATTGTTGAAGATGCTGCACCGGCAATCGGAGCGGAATACAAAGGACGGAAGACCGGGACATTCGGCGATTTTGCAGCGTTCAGCTTCCAGGGCGCAAAGCTGGTGGTTGCCGGTGAAGGAGGCATGCTGGTCACTAATAATGATAAACTTTATCAGAAGGTATACTCGCTCTGGGACCAGGGACGTAGACCTGGCACCTTTTGGATTCAGGACAACGGCTGGAAATATAAAATGTCAAATATCCAGGCGGCAATTGGTCTTGGGCAATTTGAACGTATCGATGAGCTGATTGAAGCTAAGCGACGCATCTTCCGCTGGTATGAGGATGGCCTGAAAGATGTGCAGGGACTTAGCCTGTGTTATGAACCTGAAGGGACGCGCAGCATCTACTGGATGTCCAGCATACTTATTGATAAAAATTCTCCAATAGGCAGGGATCAATTACGAGATGAACTCTTAAAACATAATATAGATACAAGAAACGTCTTTCCGGCCATCAGCCAGTATCCCATATGGCCGAAAAAGCAATCACCACAACCAATAGCCAAACTTGTGGGAGATCAGGCAATTAATTTGCCAAGTGGAGTATGTCTGAGTGAGGAAGAAGTCGCTTATATTTGTAACTGTATTCGGGAAATACTAAATTCTCAAAACAATCGATTCTGATTTTTATTACATAAAGAGAGCATAGAATGAATAGTACAAAGAAAGATGCTTCCATTCAACTTGCAAAAATAATCCGCACAAATGCACTCCGCATGGTTCATACAGCGCATGCTTCACATATAGCCTCCAATTTAAGTATAGCCGACATTCTGGCCGTACTCTATGAAAACATCCTGAACGTGAACTGGTCACAGCCGGAATGGCCTGACCGTGACCGGTTTATACTGAGCAAGGGACACGCATCGGCAATCCTGTATGCAGTTCTGGCTGAAAAAGGTTTTTTCCCGAAAGATGATCTAACAAACTTCTGCCGGAATGGCTCTGAATTGATCGGACATGCCAACCACCGCGTGCCGGGTGTAGAATTATCCACCGGCTCTCTGGGACATGGTCTGCCCATTGGTTGCGGCTTGGCACTGGCGGGAAAAAGGGACGGGAAAAGCTATCGCACATTTGTTCTGCTCGGTGATGGTGAAATGAATGAGGGATCGAATTGGGAAAGCCTTCTCTTTGCCGCCCAGCATAAACTCGATAATCTTATTGCCATTGTTGATTACAATGGATTCCAGGGTTTCGGGTCTACTGGGGACATATTAAATCTCCAACCTTTTTCTGATAAATTGCAGGCATTTCACTGGTCGGTAAAGGAAATAGACGGGCACAATCATGCCGAGATTAAAAATGTACTTGCTACCGTACCCTTTTCTGAAGGGAAACCATCTGTTATCATTGCACATACAGTTAAGGGTAAGGGGGTGAAGTACATGGAAGATCAACTCGCATGGCATTACCGATCACCAGACGGCGACCAACTTGCCATAGCCATCTCTGAGATAGAAGGTACACCATGAGAATGGCATTTATGGAGTCACTCTGTAAGATCGCACAGCAAGATGAGAGAATATGGCTCCTCACAGGAGACCTTGGTTATTCCGTACTGGAACCTTTCGCCAATTCCTTCCCGGAAAGGTTTATCAATGCCGGGATTGCGGAACAAAACATGACAGGTGTCTCCGCAGGTCTGGCCTTAAGCGGGAAGATTGTCTTTACCTACTCCATCGCCAATTTTCCGATTCTGCGCTGTCTGGAACAGATACGTAATGACATTTGCTATCATAACCTCAACGTAAAGATAGTTTCTGTAGGCGGCGGTGTCGCTTACGGAACCGCGGGCTACAGTCACCATGCAACAGAAGACCTCGCAATTATGAGAGTTTTACCCAACATTACCATTCTCGCTCCCGGTGATCCAATCGAAGTGCGCCTCGCCATGCAAGCGGCGGTTACAATGCAAGGACCTTGTTACTTAAGGCTGGGTAAAGGAGGGGAACCTGTCCAGCACCGGATTACCCCACAATTTGCCATAGGAAAACCAATTACAATCCGGGAAGGAAGAGATGTAACGATATTATCCACCGGCGGCATTCTAAACGATGTCGTGACGGCGGCGGATGAACTAGCTAAAAAGGGATGGAGTGTTTCCGTTGCCAGTATGCACATGCTAAAACCACTTGATGAGATATTTCTCCTTTCCTTATGTCAAAAGACAAAGTTCGTTGTTACTGTCGAAGAGCACGGACCTGGTGGCTTGGCAAGTATTATTGCGGAAATTATTGCATGTTCCGACATTCCTATAAAATTTCATCCTCTGATGCTGAAGCCGGATACATTCGCAACAACCGGTGATCAAAAATACCTTCGGAGCGCCGGCGGTATGACAGCAGGAAATATCGTTGACAATGTAATACGCCTCCTCGATCCTCCAAGGTAAACAGAAAAGATGAAAGATTATAATTATGAATAAAACTGACATCAGAACATGGGGACATTTATCAGGAAAAGAAACTTCTTTGAGAGAAACAATTTTCAACCTTTATCAACAATGCCCCATACCCCCAACTGAGATACTCACAAACCTGGGAATTTTTCTTAACAGACAGGCATTGTCGAGAATGCTTTTCATGAATCTACTATATCAGAAAATCATTGATGTCCATGGGATCATCATCGAGTTTGGTGTAAGATGGGGACAAAATCTAGCCCTCTTCGAATCATTTCGGGGCATGTATGAACCTTTTAACTATTATCGCAAAATAGTTGGTTTTGATACTTTTGCAGGATTTCCAGAGACTGACGCCAAAGACGGAAATCACGCCATAGCTAACACAGGCGCCTATGCAGTAACGGATAAATACGAAGAGTACCTTGAACAAATTCTCGACTACCACGAACAGGAAAGCCCTCTGTCGCACATAAAGAAGTATGAGTTGGTAAAAGGCGATGCCTCCATTGAAGTTAATAAATATTTGGAGCGCAACCCGGAAACAATCGTCGCGCTTGCCTATTTCGACTTTGATATATATCAGCCGACAAAAAATTGTCTGGAAGCCATCAAAGACCGCCTCACAAAAGGCAGTGTCATCGGTTTTGATGAACTTAACTGTCATGAATTCCCCGGCGAGACAACGGCATTTAAAGAGGTATTCGGATTGGATAGATTCAGAATAAATAGATCTCCATTATGTCCAACAACCTCATATGTGGTGATTGACTGAAAAAAAGTATCGCACAGTACAGATAACTCTATATTCTATCATCCGCAAGAAAATACTAATATATTGCGGAATACATTATCTGGTTATTTTAATCGAATCAGGCCTTATTACGATTACAATACTTACCATGGTTTTGATGCCAATCCTGATAAGGTCGAACGCCGGTAAGATCTATAATAATGTTCCCCGCGTAATGATCAGGACTTTTGTTGGACCATAAATAACAAAAAGCAGCAGGAGAGACAATGCAAAATCATCAGCCTTTCACACATGGAGACGGACAACGTTCGGACACACCAGTTGCCATCAGGCTTAAAGAACTCAGACCGGTCGATAGAGATATTGAGAAGAATAGCGGTCAAGAAAAATTATTATACCTTGAGCCTGTCAAGTCAGACAATGGTTCGCTTTCTTCAGCATTTCTCAAAAAAATTATGGAGCTTTTTCATGCTGATATTTTTGTTGAAACCGGTACAAACTATGGAGGTACAACAGCAGAAGCGGCAAAAGTATTTCGGGAAGTGCACACCATCGAACTCAGCCGCGAATTATTTCAAAAGGCAACGCAACGCTTACGAGAAAACAGCAACGTTCACTTATACCACGGAGATTCATCTGTGGTACTTCAAGAAATCTTGCCCCTCATTCAGGGGAAACCAGTGTTCTGGCTGGACGGTCATTATAGTGGAGGAGAAACTGCGCGTGGAAATGAAAACACCCCCATCATGGGAGAGATTCAATTAATACGGCAGCATAATATTAAGAACGCAGTCATCCTTATTGACGATATCCGTATTTTTTACAAAAATCCTAATACCGCTTCCATTGTCTATGGCTATCCGACGATTCGCGAGCTGTTTTCCGCTATCCTTGAAATTGACAACACATATTGTTTTGAAATAATCGGAGACGTTGGGATCGCTTATCCATCACATGATGCAATTAAAATATCGTCGGTTATCCGGGGATGCACAATTAGTCGCTTCTACGATGAGAATCCGGAATTAGGAGATTCGACGATCCTCAAGGCGGAACAGAATATTTCTTATGCTGAAGGCGTTGAGCAGGAAGCAATCGGCCAGTTATGTAAACAATTCAGTTTGTCCAACGCAGTGGATTTGAGCAAGTACTATACCCTGTGGTTTGGGCTTATTCTCTATAACAAAAAACATTTTACCGACGCTATTCAATTGTTTACATCGCTGCTTTCACGCGGTTTCATTCATTGGCGAATACAATGGTACCTGTCTCGGGCAGCGCATGAATCCGGGAATTTGGCTATTGCTCAAACTTCCCTTTTCGCTGTTCTAAATGCACGACCGGATTTCAAGGCTGCGCGGAAACTTATGGACAAACTCAAGACCAACGATTCCAGGGAGAATACTACAACTACCATCGGCACTACGGATCAGATAAAAATTTTATTTTATTGTGGAATACATAATCTCGTTAATTTTAGCCGTATCAGGCCTTATTACGATATATGTTATGGTTTTGACGCCAATCCGGATAAGGTTGAACAGGCCAGAAAATTTTATCAAAATGATCCAAATGTTAAAATAATATACGGCGCTCTGACGGAAAAAGGCGGTGAGGAAATTGAATTTGTCATAACGACAGATTGGACACCTGCCTCATCCATCGGACAACCAAATCCTGATTATGTGCATATGAAGACGGGACTGCTGCAAGCCCAGAAAAAAATCAAAGTACCGACAATCAATCTTCAGGATTTCTGCTCCGCCAACGGCATTTCAGAAATTGATACATTGATAACAGACTTGCAGGGTATTGACTTTACGGTGCTTAAAACACTTTCAAAATTCATACAAGCAGGTAAAATACGTGAAATTCAATGTGAAGTTGAACCCGATGAGACCCCAACGCGATATCTGGGAATACCACCTGGCAAGTTGAAAGACTTCAAAAAACTTCTATCCGGAAACTATGATATCTTGTGGATGAATCCTCTGCAACCGCCTGAAGGCGCATGGGAAATGGATGTCCGCTGGAGGGTTAAAAATTCCTGTCCAAACTATCACATTGAGTTCGTCATCGAAAACGAGTTATTGGTGCCAGTCGTCAAAAGTTATCTAATAAACAGTGTATACGGGCACCACACGGAAAAGAATGTCAAGCTAAATCACAAAGGGAATGTATCTGTCATGTTATCTGCATACCCTATCGACGGATGTGATGTGTATGTCTATCACAACGCCTTCAGCTATCGCGGTAGGCGTCCGGGTTTGAACATACTGCTTATGCTGGAGCCGGCAGTTGTTCTGCCGGGTGAATTTGATGAAGAGGTCTGGAAACATTTTGATCACATCTTCGGATTATTTGATACGCTAAAGAACCGTGGCAAAACATTTCATAAAATCTTTTTTCCGCGCGCCGACTTCTCGGGCATCAATCCCATAACAGAGGATAGGAACATGCGCGAATCCCATTATCCTTTATTGAATCGTAAAGACGCAATCTGCATGATCAGCGGCAATAAGAGTTCCCATGTCCCTTATGAGCTATATTCAAAGCGCATTGAAGTCGCCCGTTGGTTCGCCAAACATTCCAAAATACCTTTCGATGTCTACGGCAGGCCGTCTTTTGCGCTTCCTAATTACTGCGGTGCAATTCCTGACGGTCAGAAACTGACAGTACTTAAGCAATATCGTTTCAGCCTCTGTTTTGAAAACACCAATGATCCCTTGCTTTCTGCAGGTTATGTAACGGAAAAAATTCTGGATTGTCTGGAAACGCGAACCATTCCAATTTATCTCGGCGCCTCCAACATCGAACAATACATACCGCCTGAATGTTTTATTGATTTCAGAAAATTCGCCGATTATCGATCATTGGATACTTACCTCCATTCAATCTCGAAAGCACAGTACAATAGATATATAGACAGCATTGATGACTTTGTATGTTCAAGGGGATTAAGGAAGTATTCGGAAGAAGCCCTATACAATCAAATCATTCGGACATTAATCGATGAGAAATCGCTGGATGCCAAGTATTTTAACAACGACATCTTATGGCATCCGGGACCTGGAGCGGACCTGCGCCACAAAGAATTGAGTTTCTGCGTCAAACCGACCATGTGGAGCTGGAAATATTTATCAAAAGCCACCTCACCTTCTGTGCAAAACGGGAAAATCATAGAAAGACGGCAAATCCAAAACCTAGAGCCCGCGAACTCAAAAGAAAAGTCAAACCAAAAATCTTTCTTGCTCGGCAAGAAATCAACATTTAAGATCCTGATCGCCGACATGAAATTTCACTCCGGCAGAGCAAAGAACGGATATAGTTACGGATGGTGGAATATCTTCGACACTCTGAATCGATTTGAAAACATTCAAGCTCAATTCTTCGATTATGCTTCCGAGGCGCAACAATGGGGCGTAGCAGGAATGTCCGAGCGCCTTGCGGAAAAGATTCTCAAAGAAAAAACCGATTTACTATTGTATCAACCGGCTGGTCGAAACGCCTATATACTTCCCGGTCATCTGCAGTTGATCGCCGATTCCACTGATACTCAAATTGTACTTTGGTCATATGATAAACAAATGCCTGATGATATAGAAAATTGGTGTTCGTGTCTTGACCACATAATTACCACCTCCAAGCAGGATACCGATCTTTATGTAGGCATGGGCTTCGGTGGCAATATCATCCAAAGTCAATGGGCATTTAATCCTTTTACTTATATCAGTGAACCATCCCCTGCGATTCGGGAAATCAGCTTCTGCGGGTCAGCAAAAGGCATTCGTTCCGAAATTCTGAATAACATAAAACAGAATGGTTTGCCTGTTGATATTTTCGGACCGGGCTGGCACAAAAACTCTTTTGTTCCTTTTTATGACCTGATTAGAATCTTCAATTCATCTCGCATTAATTTGCATCTGGGTAACGAAAAGTGGATGATACAATCTCCGCTTAGAAGACACTTTGAAGTTACCGGATGCGGCGGATTTCTGATCACCACTCCCGCGAATAACTTGGAAGAATATTATGAACCGGATAAGGAAGTTGTTGTCGCCTCCTCACTGGAAGAGATGATTGATAAATGTAAATATTATCTTACACATGAAAACCAACGGGCAGCTATTGCGCGGCGAGGATATGAACGAACACTTGCTGAACATACATGGACTCACAGATTAGTCGATATTTTTAAGCATATCGGGTTTAACGCCATGTCCCTCCTCATGCCACCGACAAGGCCCGTCCCATCCCGGAAATTAGACACCTCCAATTCAGAAAAGAATTTAGTATTTTCTGATTATGCGCAACCATCCACCGAAGGTAAAAGCAACGAGAATATTCTTGTCAGCATTATCGTTAATGCATACAACCAGCTACAATACACGAAGCGATGTGTGGAAAGCATCCTGAATTACACAAACCAGCCATATGAATTGCTGCTCTCTGACAACGGATCTACAGACGGTACCAGCGAATATTTCGAAGCTGTCAGAAATTTTCATCCCAATACCCGAATAATCAGGAATTTTCAAAACCGCATAGTGGAATCAGCTCTGAATTATGCAGCATCTATTGCCTGCGGAAAATACATTATCGTAGTCAGCAATGATAACGTGGTACATAAGGGGTGGCTTGATAAGCTGATAAAACATATTGAATCTGCACCCGACATCGGTATAGTCGTTCCCCGCTCCAACAGTATAAGTGGTCCGCAAGCAGCAACGGCCGATTATGACTCTCTGGAAACATTCCAATCTTTTGCATGTGAATGGAGCAAAAACCATCAGGGAGAAAATTTTTTTGTTGAACGCATGGTCGGAATGCTGATGACCTTGAAAAAAGACATTCTAAAACAGATCGGAGGGTTCGATCCCGATTTGCCAACCAATGGCAGAAACGGCGGATATGGGTTCAGTGATGATGAATTTTCCTTACGCTTGCGCTTGAAAGGATACAGATTGCTCGTAGCCAACGACGTCTTCATCCACCATTTCGGCAGTGCAACTGTAAGCAAGCATCGTCCTGATCTCTTTGGTGCGCCTCAGAACATCAACAAAGAAAAGTTTATCAACAAAATTAAGAATAACAACCGGATCTCTATCGCACCTGACGGTAAAATGACTCTAAGGCCTTACAGTCTGGAAGACGTGATACCGGTTGATGAAAGAATGGTCATACGAACCCCCCGGATATGTCTAGTAGAAACAGGAGACGATCTTTCCGATACATCAGACACCGAAAGTCATTACATTGCTGTGGCCCAAAAGCATGACTGGCAAATTGTCCAAAATCAGAACAAAACGATCCAGTCTTTAATCTTGAAGATGCTTGATGAACAACAATATGATTTTCTGCTTCTTATCGATTCGAATCTTGCACCTGTTCCAGAAATCATCTCCGCATTGACGGAATCAGTTCTTTGCTATCCGGATGTCGCGATAATGGTTCCAGTCGGAAATTATGCACCCACCACCCACGCGCACAAAACAGATTCGTTGCAGGCCGTTGAAATTATCCCATACGCTGATTTGTCCCTTTGTGCAATTAATCTAAAAATTATCCGGCCATTACGCCAAGCATTGGCACAGTGTAAAAACGACAATGAATTGTTATGGTTTTTGCAGAGGCGTGTTCGGGGAGAAAGCTATTTTATCGCCAAAGCAAATAATGTTGTGGTCGATAGAAGTGTTCCAGTAACAGATCACCCTTACGATGCCCGAATACTTCCAGAGCGGTTGATAAAAGAAAAAAAGTATACTGAGGCCATTGCCATTTACCATGATGATCTCCGAAAAGACCCATACTTCACAGTAACTCACTATCAACTGGCTTGCATTGCAAGAGAACAGCGTCTAACGGATGAAGCCATAAAGCACGCCGAGCAGGCGCTTTGCTCAGACCCGCATCATATTGAATCATTGATTTTTCTGGCCAGCTTATTCATGAAGCAAAACAATTGGAAACAAGCAGAATTATTTGTAGGCCAGGCTAACTTCAAACAACCGGGAAATCCTGATGTCCAGAAAATAGTCGCAGAATATGAAAAAGGAATAAAAGAGAACCCCGGCCTTTTAAAGACCAAAGAAATTCACATAATACCAAATTTGGCAAACACTGAATTTTTAAAAGGCAGGACATCCATTATTGTCGCGGCGTCTTCAAATCATGCCCACGAATGCCTCACATCCATAAAAATACACACTCAAGAACTATTTGAATTGATTGTGCTCGACAGTCTCACCTCCGTGGACTTGAAAAAGAAAATGAGGAAAAGCGTTAAAGAGCATAATCCCTATAAAATTCTGGAACATTCCCCCAAAGACTCTTTATTGCAGTCAATCAACCACGGCATCAACTACTCTATGGGCGAATATATTGTTCTACTAAGTGATGATACCGTCGTTTCGAAAGGCTGGTTAACCGGAATGCTTGATTGTCTGAATCGCGCGCCTAATGCCGGTATCATAGGACCTATGACCAACAATAGCTCCAGCCCCCAGGAGGTAAAGGACGAGTCATACCAATCTGTTAATCATCTCACCAAATACACGGAAAGGTTTAAAGAGCAATACCGTCATCGACGAATTCCCTGCCGGAATATCGACGGATTCTGTATGTTGTTTAAACGCTCACTGGCAGAAAAAATGGGCCTTCTCGATGAACGTTTCGACATTAGTCTTTCTGCATATGAAGATTTCTGCTTAAGGTCTGCATTGGAGGGCTATCAAAATTATATTGCAGGCGACGTTTTCATCCATCACCATGAAAGTGAAAGATCATCTATTGATAGAACTATTATCAAAAAAAAGTGGACGCTCAGCATGAGCAGTCCCGAAGGAAAGAAGCTGGCCATCCTTAAAAACATAGAATTAGCAAATGACCTTTATTCAAGAGGAAAAATCGATCAGGCCGCTGAAACTTTCATTAATTGTATTAAAATAATGCCTGATGCAAAAGAAATCTATTTTGAACTGGCTCGCATGTTTATTGAAACTAAAAATTTTTCTGAAGCATGGGAAGTTGTCGAAACTATGCCGGATGCGGCTAAAAATAATTTAAAGGGTCTTGTATGCGCTGGTTACGCTAAAGAAGGATTAGGTCTTGATGATGAAGCGTTGGAGTATGCAGACAAGATGTTATCTTTCAATAAAAACTACCCTGCTGCACTGAATCTGAAAGGTGTTCTGGCATATAAAAAAGGTGAAAAAGAGAAGGCGGCGGATTATTTCCAGTCAGCCATAAACAATGATCCAGGCTTCGGGGAAGCATATACCAATCTTGGTGTTCTTTACTGGGGAATGGATAAAAAAGATAAAGGACTTACACATTTGCACAAAGGTTTTATTCTATCCCCAACCGTGCCGGATGTAAGTTCACTTTATTATTCCGTGATATCTTCTTTGGGTATATTCGGTAATACCGAGGCCGAATTTCGCGAAGCTTCAAAGTTATACCCGAGCAATAAAAATCTTACTTTTTTATATATCGATCTTCTCATACAGCATAGCAAGTATGATTTCGCTATGCTCAAAATAGAAGACGCTCTGGAATTGTTTGGCCTTGATGAGGGGACTTTGAAAGCTGCTCTTGCTGTTCGGGAACAGCTCGGCCCTTTGCAGATTGACAAAACACCCAGGAAAACCACTTTATCTGTTTGCATGATTGTAAAGAACGAAGAAAAGCACCTTCTCAAATGTCTAAAAAGCATCCGTGACATCGTTGACGAAATGATCATTGTGGATACCGGTTCTACGGATAAAACCATAGATATTGCCAGGGCATTCGGGGCCAAAGTATTTGATTTCCCCTGGACGGGAGATTTCTCCGAGGCACGCAATCATTCTCTGGATCAGGCAAGCGGCGATTGGATTTTGATACTTGACGCCGACGAAGTTATTTCTCCTGCCGATCATAAGCGACTCTTAAAGATAATCGACAGTGCTAAACAAAAGCCTGTCGCTTTTGAAATCATCAGCCGGAACTATCTTGTTAAGGCAGGAACAGCCGGGTGGACGGAAAATGACGGGACATATCCACAAGAAGAAAAAGGTGTCGGGTGGTCAGGAAGCAATAAGGTGCGACTAATCAGAAATAACAACCTTGTCCGGTTTGAAAATCCCGTGCATGAACTTCTTGAGGCATCCCTGCACAGGGCCGGAATTCCTATCGAAAAATGCGATATTCCCGTTCATCATTACGGCAGACTCGATCAAAACAAGCTCATGGAAAAAGGCCGGGAGTACTATCTACTCGGGAAAAAGAAATTAGAAGAACGCGGGGGCGGCGACTATGTTGCGCTTCGGGAACTGGCTGCTCAGGCCGGAGAGCTTGGTATCTTTGAGGAGGCCATTGATTTGTGGCAACAAGCATTATCCGTAAAGCCCGACGATGTAGAATCTTTGTTTAATCTTGGGTATCATTACATGCAGATCGGAAAATATCTGGAAGCCCGCAATGTATCGAAGAGAGCTGTCGAACTTTCACCTGGAACAAAGAATGCTGTACTGAATTATGCTTTATCCGAACTATATCTGGGCAATGCGCTAAAAGCCACTGTTTTACTAGATGATTTCTTGTCAAAGGGGAATTATAATCCTACACTGATGGCAGTGCTGGGTGCTGCATACTGCGCCGTCGGAAATTCAGATAAAGGACTAGCTATATTTAAAGAGCTAGCTGACGGAAGGATTAAGAATATTTCTTATTACATTGATCCCTTACTGACACAGCTTATTTCCAGTGGACAAAATGAATATGCCATGTTGCTCATTGAGGCAGCTATTCAAGGCAATTTGGCCGATCAACAAACTCTCCGTCTACGTGATGAGTTGACATCCAGCTTAAACAATATGGTACAATAATTTATGATTCACCGACAGCAGGATAAAGCCTTGTTCATCTGAAAATATCAGATTGCCACAACGCCTGAGAGGTGTTTCGCAATGACAATTAGCTATTATGAAACAGTCTCCTGGTGGAGGTGTAACCCGGCATTCGTCGGACTTGCGCAGTGACAGAGGTGGATCGCGTCTGTGTCGTAATCGGAAAGTTATCCCAATAATCGTCATGCCGGCGAAGGACAGTATCCAGAACTTACTAAAAACACAATGTTTACACACGAATATTTGTTTGCAATACTCCTTTAGGAGGCATATCTATAACGTTTTGGTGTTCTTCCGCTTTTGCTTCTTTTCCCTCTTTATTTGGTGAGCTGCTGAGACCGGCGGCAATATTCAGATTAATATCAATAATGATATTGAGCTTTTCTGGCACAGGATCAGCCATGATCTGAATTATTCTTTTGTCGATAAAAATACTCAGACTGAGTAGATCTTCCTTCATTTTTTTAGGCAGGGGGTTACCCGGACTTGTAAGTTCTCCCTGTAATATACTCCAGACACGCTGGTTAATTCTCAATGCCTCATTCAAGTTAACACTGCGATTGGGGGCATCCCAGTTTTTCCGGCAATCAGACAGCAGCAGCGCGCAACGAGTCAATGCAGCAGCTTCTATTTCTCTTCCGGACATATTGGTGGAACTGCTCGCCGTTCTATATGCTTCAAGATGCCCTGCGGACATGATTCAATACCTCCTGCTCATATTCAATAAGTTTTTTCGTCAGTTTCAGTGCCTGATAATAACGTTCATGGAGTATACTTTCGCTGATATCCTTTAGAATCTGTTTCCTGCTGGGCGCCGCCTGGGCTACGTCCTTAACCAGTTCCCAGAAAACTTTATGATGCTCCGGCAGATTTTCACCATCAACATACATTAATTGTACAGCGAAATAAATCTTCTTACAGGGCGTGTCCGCCGAAGCCAGCGTCATAATATCTTTCTCCCGCAGGATCGGCACATCATTTTCTACTACAAAAGTGCTCTTGGCATCACCATTGATAATGACCGCACCGCCAAGAATGAATTTTTCATAAGGCTTTAATGTTATCTTTAACCCCATAATATTATTCCTTAGTTTTTTCTTTCCGTCTCTAAATCTTTAGATCAAGGACATCACCAGGATTTATTTCATTTTTTATTTGCGGAGTGTTATTTTCAGCCGGACTATCCAAGTCTGGGGCGATGTCGCTCTGACGTATTGTGTTTACCACTGCATTCGTCGTTCTAGCACCGGCTTCTTTCTGCCCGTTTGCCTCTTTCTCTTTTACAGAAACAGCCGAGGCGCTCTTCATCTCCTCCCCGGCTAGTTTGACCCCCTCGATGGAAAGGATATCCTGAGTATTGCCCAGAGGGAAAAAAGGCGGATAGACAACTTCCATTAAATTCTCCCCCGTCGAAGCCTTTGTGCTTTCGGCTGTTTTGGGAATTATTGTGTCGTGTTCAGGCATATTATTCTGAGGCAAGGAAGTCTCGTTATCCGGAGAAACATTCTCTTTCCTGGAATTGAATCTTTCCTCGACGGTGTTTAGTACGCCCTGAGCTATTTGAATATTTTGAATATTCATAATCTATACCTTATCACTGAAACTAAGGCGGGGAATTTAATTCCCCGCCTTTTTGACATATGCACTTCACTAATTCACTGCTATCCGAACAGCTTCAGAACGGATTGAGCTGCCTGCGCCGCAAGGCTCAGAGCTGTGGTGGAAAGAGACTGGCGGGTCTGTAGCATCAGCATGTTCGCGCCTTCTTCGTTGGTGTCGGCCAGTGTCAGCTTGTCCGCACCTTCAGTTAAAGTGTTAATCATGTTTGTCGAAAAATCCTGACGAACAGAGATGATACTAAGGTTACCGGCCAGTGCGGAAGATTTTTGACGCAAGGTGTCTAAAGAAGCATTTAACTGATCGATAGAGGTGTTAATGGCGGTGGTACCAGCTGTCCCGGCGGCAGTCCATTCTGTTGTTGTCGAATCGGCTGCTGTAACGTTCAATCCGGTACTTGTCGCATCAAAACCAACAACGTCCAAATCAGAACCTTCAAACTTAACAGTTAGAGTTCTTTCTGCTTCGGTTGCTCCATACAGAAGGTTTTTGCCCTTATAGCCCGCATCCTGTGCCAACTCATCAATCTGTGTCCGCATTTGGTTATACTGTTCCACAAGATTGGCAAGTTCTACATCAGCCGAAACCGCTGCTTCAACCATTCTGGTCGTATTAGAAACCTCTATAGCTTCGTAGGTCGTAATCGTGGATTCAGTAGCAGAGGTGGTCGTGGTAACCGTAGTGTCTGTCAATGCCGTCGTACCTCCTACAATGTGAACTGTGCCGTCAGCGTTAATAGAGGCAGTGACCGCACCGGCCGCATTAGCTTCGATAGCAGCCTGAAGGCTTTCAGCATCGTCTTTTGGAGTACCATTAACTGCAAACGTCAAACCTTCGGAAGTACCGCCAATGCTGGCCGTATAAGTTGTACCAGCAATAACAAAAGTATCACCCGTTTCAAGATCTTCTGCCAGAAATGCGACGTCAACGCTATTAACCGAATCGAGATCGAGATCCTTATCCGTTTGTCCGATGCTTAAAACCCCATTGTCTGCAGTTACCGTCCATCCTGCGTCTCTCAATGCTACAATTCCGGCATCCTCACTAGCTAAGAATTTGGCTGCGAGATTTTCAGCATCTACAATGTCATTACCAGTCCTTTCAAATTCAAGGTCTCCGTATTCACCGGCGTTGTTGGTAATCGTTGCGCCTGCGTAAGTACCCAGCGCTACTGTGGTGGTAGTCAAGCCGCCTGTTGCATCCGCAACGATATGGACTGTATTAGCCGTTGCGCCAGTGGCAGTGTAAATGCCCCCCTGTTGGGCATTGATTCGAGCAAAGAGTTGATTGGAGGTTGCCTCTGCATCAGCACCAATAACAATGGTATACCCCTCAGATGTACCACCCACGCTGGCTGTATATGTCTGTCCACCTACGTTGATCGTTTCTCCCCCCGCCATATTTGCGCCAAATAAAATATCAATACTGGCAGTCGTATTAGTCACTCCTGCCGTGCAAGCGGTAAGGGTTGATCCGCCTATTGTGATTGTATCTCCGACATTAATGCTGTTTAATGTTACATCCAGGGTGTCATTACCAGTGCTTGCCTCCGCACTCAGGGCAGATTCCGCAATACCTTTGGCCTGCTCGATCATTGCTGTAATTGCCGTGATGCCTTTATCGGCCGCGGTAATAGTCTGAACAGCCTGCCCCATGGCATCCTTCATACTATCGATGAGGTTTGCGCGGGATGTCAATGACTGGGAAGCAAAATACGATGTCGGGTTATCGATTGCCGTGTTGACTTTCTTGCCTGAGGACAGGCGTTCCTGAGTGCGGTTTAAAAGATCAACTGTTCCTTGAAGAGATAAAAGATTGGACCTCATTCCAGAGGTTAATGATATATCGCTAATAGCCATAATTTTTCTCCTTTTCTAGGTTTTTTTCCAACAATTCTTGTCGGAGGTTTTTATTTCGCCGATGGCTTCGGCTCTTCATTATTGTTGTTCGACAGGACTTATTAGATTTTCCTCCTTTCTGAACTTTTTTAAATTTCCTTTGATTAAATTATCGGGAATTAACCGCCAAACTTTAGCATCTTAAAAAGAATCCCGTCATTAGGCTGAGGACAGGGAAATGCAGGCTGAGGACTGAAGACTAACGACTAACGACTGTGGGCTAAAGCCTGAGGCCTGAGGGTTATTATGAAAGTGGAATAAAAACGGCCCTGTACAGGGGAACGTTGCCGTCCTCCGCCGGGATACTGTGTCGCATGTCATTGCGAGACGCCTCTCAGGCGTTGTGGCAATCTAATATTTTCAAGATCTTACGAGATTGCTTCGCTCATTGTATTCGCAATGACATTATGACACAGTATCCCGCCGGCGGTGTCACCAAGTGACGAATGTGGATCAAAAGCTTCCATCACATAACTGATTAAAGTACGACTATATCAAAGAACAAGGGGTTGCAACCCCTTGTTCTACACAGAATTTTTTTCGGCTAAAGCCTAATAACATTGCGACACAACCTGGAGAAATCTTTCCCTTTATCTTTCATACTTCCCACTAATTGCCTTCCACCTTCAGACTTCAGTCTATTCATCAGCTTTATTCAAGTTCCACTATCCTCCTGCCGATAATTTTAACATCTGATTCAATAATTAATGGGGATCAATGATGGCCGGCAGTTTTATAACATCGTATACCAACCTTTATGTCGAACCTTTATATACCAACTCCTACGGTGTATCATCGAATGTCATAAATAATGTATTTTCTTCTACATATGCCAATACTCAGGCCAACCTCGATGCTCTGGCGGGAACTGTTCTGGGGAGGGGGATCGATGATTTCGCCAATAAAAATTATGATCGGGCCATCATATCATTCAAAAGCGCGGCCGCTCTTTCGCCTTTTTCCGAAAACTCAGCAAAGGCTTATGACTATATAGGCCAATCTTACGTTAAGCTGGGAAATAATAATGCAGCAATTAAAACATATAAAGAAGCGATCCGGATTTATCCGACAAATGATACCTTTCATAAGGCTCTGGGTGATATTTATCTAAAAGAAGAGTTGCCGGACGAAGCCCTGGAGGAATACGAGGCGGCGGTATATCTCAATCCGGATGACGCCGAAAGTCAGTATTCCCTCGGACAGTCTTATATAACCGCAGGCAATTTGGACAAGGCCCGCAGAGCATTTAACGCAGTCGTCAAGATCAGTCCTGCTGACGCGGCCGGATACTACGGATTAGGCCAAGTGGCCCGTGCCGAAGGCGATCTAAGTGAAGCGGTCAATCAGTTAACCAAATCCATCCGTTTTAATAAAAATTTCGAGCTTGCTCATGTCGAGCTGGGATATACATACGCCGACATGGGTGAAATGCAGAAAGCTAATGACGAACTGACGATTCTCGAAGATCATGGCTCTGATAAAACAACAGCACTGACGAATTACATTACTCAGTCTACACAACCTAAAATAATCGGAGCTTTGGGTGCCGATGGATTCAACACTAATCTGGGGATAAAAACAAAAGTTTCCACTCTTAGTTCCTGTTTGACCGAACCGGACAAGTCCAAGCTTTTTTCGATGCAAATTGCATTTTCCAAAGATATGGATCAGGCATCAATTATAAATCCGTATAACTGGAAGATATCCCGCGCCACGATCCGGGACAATGGAGGCGTTTATAATAACGGCTTAACACCACCCGCTACGGAAGCTTTTGTTCTTCCCAAGCCTGCCTACGTTACCTATAACACGGAAACCAATAAGGCCACCGTCTATTTCCGGATTTCTCAAAACTCAACCGCCAATGCAACAATTGATCCCAGGCATATTGTTTTTAAATTCTATGGCGTCGATACTTACGGCAAAGCAATGGATACGTCCGCCGATGAATACAGCGGTTTTTCTAAAATAGCATAAAAAGGCTGAGGGCTTAAGGCTGGTTTGTAAGAAAATACCGAACAATAGAACAAGGGGTTGCAACCCCTTGTTCTGCACTTAAACAAGCATCTTATAATTTCCAATTTCTTTATCTCAGATAATCCAGAATCGTCATTTTTCCAATTTGTGCAGCGAGATTATACGAAGCCTCCAGAGCTATTTGCTCCATTCTATAGGAAATAATCAATTTATCCAAATCTGCATCTTCGATATCGGATTTCATAGAAGTTATTTGCTCGTTCAATGTTATAAGACCGGAACTGACCAGCTCTAAAGAACCTGCTTTAGCACCGGCTTTCGTTTGCGCCTGCAGTACCTGCGTTTGTGCAACATCTAAATCATCGGCCAGTGCATTAACCGTCGCCAAATCACCCGATATCAACGCCCTTTTTAGAGCATTCAGCGTTGTTAACAGATCAACAGTTCCTGTCCCGGAAACATCGACGTCACCGACTGTGGGTGTTGTTCCCTTTGCAATCGAAAACGAGATAGTGTTATTCGTGTACCAATTGCCTGATAGATCCAGTTGTATGTCAGCCGTAGATCCGCCATCGCTGGCAATAGTGACTTCCGTGGCACTTTGCGAAACAATTTTCATATTAGGATATTGAGTGTTGCTGGTCAGCGTCCAGCTACCGGCGGAAGCCCCGCGGGTAAGAGTAATGGTAGAGTCCTCTGTCAAGCCGGCCCCGGTTCCAATAATCGAAGCCGCAGCGGCAGGTCCATTAGTCGCAGTAAAAGCATCGGAACCTGTAATATTATATGCAAAATTATTGTTTTTACCAACCTGCACAGTCAGATCATCATCGTTACCCTGGTAGTAACCACCGATAAAGCTGTTGACCGTAAATAAGTCGTTGGTAGCCAAATCCTTTATACCTTTAGTAAAGTTCATCGTTACGCCATCACCCAAGATTATAGAAGTGGACGTAGTCGATGCAAAAGTGCCCAAATCAAGGTTACCACCGACAGGGTTGGTAGCAGTCAGGGTCAACTCCAGCAGACTTTGTCCCGACGTGTTATCAGTGACTGTGATTTTCCCTGCTGTATCTATGCTGGCTGTCACCTCACCCGCGCCGAAAGTTGTTTCAATCTGATCTAGCAGATCTTGCACTGTTCCCGTCGCTGCATCGGCTATTGTAAATATAATTGGTCCAACACTTGTGCCATCATGATCAACTCCCGAAATATCAATTGTTGTCCCATTCTGAACATTAGCCCCGGTAATTGTGTTCCATACTGTTGTGGCCGTGATAGGTAATCCACCTGCCGTATTTGTCACGCTTCCCTGAACTGCCTTAGGTGGAAATGTTTGCTCGGATCCCCAATTAATACCACCGTCGGTTGATATTTTATAAGTTGCAGCAACCAGCGTTCCAGCGTCAATAATTTTTACGGCGTATGTTTTGTTTTCTGTCCCCGAATAATTGCCGCTGGACGTGGCTGTGCCATCAAATTTATTATTTGTTGCTGGGGAGGCCGTTCCAATGCTGGGGGCGGCGACTGTTGCCGGGATCGAAAACACATCACCGGCAGTCAGCCGTGTGCTTCCTGAATCGTTTATCGTCATATTTATTCCATCACCCAGAGTAATGGATGTCGTTTTGGATACAGCCGTCATACCTAAATTAAGATAACCGGCAGGAGGACCGGCAGGGTTGTGGACAGTAAGCGACACGGACAGACTGCTGATTCCGGTTGTTTTATCCGTGATTTTGATTTTCCCCGCCGCATCTATGCTGGCCGTCACCTCACCCGCGCCGAAAGTTGTTTCAATCTGATCCAGCAGATCTTGCACTGTTCCCGTCGCTGCATCGGCTATTGTAAATATACTTGGTCCAACACTTGTGCCATCATGATCAACTCCCGAAATATCAATTGTTGTCCCATTCTTAACGTTGGCCCCGGTTATTGCATCCCATTTTGTTGCGGCTGTAATGGGTGATCCATTGGCGATATTCGCCATGCTTCCCTGAACAACCTGGGCAGGAAAAGCCTTTTCTTCTCCCCAAGTTTCACCATTATCATCGGATACTTGATAAGTTGCTGCAGCTACCGTTCCGCCATCAACAATTCTTACTTTATAGGTTTTGTCTTCTGCCCCGGTATAAGTACCGCCGGACATGACTGTACCGTCAAACTTGGTAGATGCTCCCTTGGTGGCCAGACCAACACTGGGAGCGTGGGGAGTTGATGCAAACGGCACAACATCTGTCCTTGAGCCGCCGAATATGTAACTGTCGCCCTGCTTGGCATTCATCAATGATAAAGCATCTTCAATTAAAGAAGTGACGACTGTTGCATTGGCATCCTTTGTATCATCCGTCGCCCCGACGGCAATACCTCTCGCCTCGGCAATAATGTCTTTGATACCTTCAAGATTGGTATCTGTTAAAGATAACCAGCTTTGGGCATTACTAATATTGCTTTGATATTGTCCTATGGAAGACATTGTCGAAGTGTATTTCAATACCTTGACGGCGCCGACCGGATCATCAGACGGTCTGTTGATATTTTTTTGCGTCGATATCTTCTCCATCAGGCTCGTTGATTTTACTTGAACATTAGATAAGCTATTGGTAAGGGAGCCGTATTTCATGCTTTCCGTAACTCTGAAAATCATAAAAAAATTCCCCTTTCTATTTCCCAAGTGACATCAAAGTATCCATCAGTTCCGAAACAATGCTGGTTACTCTGCCGGCGGCATTGTATGCCATCTGATATTTGATCAGATTCACCATTTCTTCGTCCAGCGAAACACCGGAGAGCGCTTCTCTTTGGGTGCTGTTCTGAGCGGCAATTGTTTGTTCACGCGCCAGAGCTGTTGCTGAACCTGCAACATCCTGCCCCACTCGGGCCATGAATGCACTATAATAACCGCCGATAGTTGTTGTGCTATCTTGTTTGGAAAGTGAGAACATTAGTTTATTACCATTCGACCAGGAGCCGGATAAATTTAATGTAATATCTGCGACGAGATCATTGTTTAAGTCTACCATCACCTTACTGTCGTTACTGGATGTTAGAACAACAGTATCGTTATACCCCCCATTGTCAGCTGTTGTTGCTATTGACCAAGAACCGGCGACACGAGTAATCACTATTGGTGAAGTTGTATTTTTATATGTCTGACCAATATTATTAATTTGACAAACTACAGAACTACCGCCAGTGAAGGAAATTGTCCCCAGAGACGCATACATTTTGTCATCTTTAAGAGCAGTCATAGCGGTCGCATTGCCACCGTCGGCATTAACCGTGGCGGACGCGGCTATTTTTCTCAGATCGGCCACTATCGACGCACTTACTTCCATATATTGTGCATCTTTACCCATCCTTGCTGCCGCGTAATCTTCGGTCGGAGTAAAAAACACCCCTCCGATATTGCCGTCCTGATCGTAGCCGGTCATGTGTTGTGCATTCACTTTGTTTATAATACTGGATGCAGTCTGGTTTAATTTATCGATGTAAGCGGGCAGCTTAGCATCTCTAATTTCCAGAAGTCCGCCCAGTTCGCCGCCCTGAATATATGCGTTCAGGGGATTATTAACATCATCTGTAAAAACAATATCATATAAATTGGAATTGGAAGAATTCGGCTGCACGGCCAATTGCCAGTTATTGCTTCCTTCAACAAGAGTTTTGCCATTTTCGGGAAGATAAATATACAATGCCCCGTCACTGTGCTCCACATAATTGATGTCAATTGTTGAACTTATTTGACTCAGCAGAGTCGCACGGGTATCTCTCAGCGCCGATGCCGAACCGCCGGAACTTTCTATCCGGACTATTTCCGCATTAAGAGCGGACATGTCGTTCAAATATCCGTTTAATTTTTCAACATCACCGGCTATTGTTTCCTCTATATTCTGCTGTAAAGTAAATAGATCTTCCGCTCTTTGATTAAAAACATAAGTCAGATTCTGGGCAGCCAATACGATTTCGTTTCTTTCCGCCTCGCCTGAGGGGTTGGCGGAGAGATTATCCCAGGCGCTCCAGAACCGGCTTAAGGCGTCGTTGACTCCATTGCCGGTACTTTCATTCAGCACACCTTCTATCTGGGTTAACAAATTATTACGAGCCGCAGCACCGCCTACAGCTGCATTCTGCGTAACTATTTGAGTTTCCAGATATTTATCATATATTCTCTGGATATCAGAAATTTCCACACCCACCTGTTCCTGACCTGATCCGGCGTTGTTTGGTCCGACAGGATTAAAAACAGGATTAAGCCTGGTATATCCGGGCGTATTGACATTAGCAATATTTGAACCGGTAACATTTATCGCTGCTAAATTACTTAGAATTGCCTGTTTTGCCGTATTTAAAACGCTGCCGAGAGACATGATTTATCCTTCCTTATGCA
>CAZRMB010000002.1:30351-32144 GCA_964600925.1 uncultured Syntrophomonas sp. | reverse complement strand
ATCATTATATCCGGGCGGTTCAGTTACTGAATCTAGCTCCAGTATAACCCATTTATATGGAAGCCGGAGGTTAAAATATTTGCACTTCTGATCGCATAAAAAGTTTTAGAAAATCATTTTAGAATAGCGTTTATTCGTTATAATTAGATGTAGATTGTTTGACGCAAGCCTTTTGTCTCACAAGAAGCAAAATAACCGTGACTTTTATCATCTGCTGATGTATGATAACACGAAGGTTGAGGAATACTCACACTGCCGACCAAAGTATATAACAATAATATCTGCCGGTCGAAACTGCAGGACTTGTCACCTCTTTGCCTGCTTTTAATAACGGTCAAGAATTGTATTTATAATTGTTTCCTGCTTATGATCTGTTAACCAATTTCCATAACCCAATAAAGGAGAGTCTGAATGAATCCTATTCACAAGATCAAAGAAGAGTTGGCACGCATGGTATTTGAGGCTTTGGAAAAAGCAAGAGATTCCGGACAGCTGAATTACGAGCTGATCCCTGAATTTGTGATTGAAGTACCCAAGGACAGCGGCCACGGAGATTTTGCCTGCAACGTTGCCATGTTGCTGGCTCGTCAGGCGCACATGGCACCCCGGCGCATTGCTGAGATTATCACCAGCTATATTATAATGAATGAAAAATTCCTGGAGAAGGTGGAAATAGCCGGAGCGGGCTTTATTAATTTCTTTTTAAATGACAGCTGGCTTTATGAAATACCGGAAATGGTTATCAGGATGGCTGATCACTTCGGGGAAAGCCCGCGGGTCAATAAAAAAGTACAGGTGGAATTCGTAAGCGCCAACCCCACTGGCAATCTGCACATGGGCAATGCCCGCGGCGGAGCATTGGGGGATACGCTGGCCAATGTATTGGCCCGGGCTGGCTACGATGTAGAAAGGGAATTCTATATTAATGACTGCGGCAACCAGATTGAGATATTCGGACAATCTTTGGAAGCCAGATATCTGCAACTGATGGGGCAGGATGTGGAGTTCCCGGAAAACGGCTATGCCGGTCAGGATGTTGTCGATACGGTCAAGAGTATTATTCGGGAATATAAAGATCAATATCTTACCGTAAGTTCGGCTGAGCGTCGGCAGCGAATGATTGAATATGCCCTGCAGGAAAAGGTAAGCTATATCAAAAAAACCCTGAACGATTTCGGTATTAACTATGATGTCTGGTTCAGTGAAAAAACGCTGCATGATCAGGGCAAAGTTAAAGAAGTGATAGATTATCTGCGGGAACGCGATTATATTTACGAACAAGATGGGGCACTCTGGTTCAGGACGACCCTTTTCGGGGATGAAAAAGATGAAGTCTTGCTCAGGGCCAACGGCCTGCCCACATATTTTGCAGCTGATATTGCCTATCACAAGGATAAATTCGACCGGGGTTTTGACTGGGTCATTAATGTCTGGGGCGCAGATCATCATGGCCATGTTGCTCGCATGAAAGGGGCTATGCAGGCCATTGGGTATGATCCGGATCATCTCGACATGATGCTTATGCAATTGGTCAGACTGTATCGGGGAGGGCAGATTGTACGTATGTCCAAACGTACCGGTACGACTGTTTCCCTGGATGAATTGCTCGAAGACGTTGGACGCGATGCGGCCCGCTTTTTCTTTGTCATGCGCAGTCCGGACAGTCAAATTGATTTTGATCTGGAACTGGCCAAGCAACAGAGTCAGGAAAATCCGGTTTATTACGTTCAGTATGCACATGCCAGGATTATGAGCATTTTCCGCCAGGCACAGGTAGCCGGAGCGTCAATGCC
>CAZRMB010000002.1:24031-30251 GCA_964600925.1 uncultured Syntrophomonas sp. | reverse complement strand
TGATGGAGTGCATTCGTATAACCCTGAAAAATGCGCTTGATATTCTGGGGGTCAGCGCACCCGAACAGATGTAGGAGGATGAATATGATTAAAAGAAAGAAAAGTGAAGCAGACTGGGCAGTTGAGATTTTGAGCGATAATGCAGAGGCGATGTACTACCTTGATTTACTGAAGACAATTGCTGTAAAGATGAAAAAGAAAGATGACGTGGATACCCTTAACTCAATTTATACCCGCATTAATTTAGACAACCGCCTGGTTTATCAGAATGAAGGCTTTTGGTATTATGATACCAGCAGGATGCAAGCGGAGCACAAGTAATGTTGATTAAATGGTTTGGACATGCTTCTTTCCGGATCGATACAAATGCCGGCAGAATTATCACTGATCCGTTTAATGATGAGCTGGGTTATCCAATGTTTCCCCGCCAGGCAGACGTGGTAACGGTCAGTCATCAGCATTGGGATCATAACAAGGTCGAAACCGTTTCCGGATCTCCTCAGGTTTTCTCTGCACCGGGTATTTACCAACTGGAGGGAATGACCATTCAGGGCTTCCCCACCTTTCATGATAAAAAATCCGGGCAGGAAAGAGGCCGCAACACAATTTTTAAAATCTGCACAGAAGACATGACCCTGCTCCATTCGGGTGATCTCGGCCATATGTTAAGTAAGGATACAGTCCAAGAAATAGGTGTTGTTGATATACTTATGCTGCCGGTCGGAGGGAAATTCACGGTTGGAGCAGATACAGCTCATGATTTGGTTGATCTATTGAGACCGAAAATAGTTATCCCCATGCATTTTCAGACTCCTCATCTTTCCTTTCGCCTGGCGCCAGTGGAAGAGTTTACCTCCAGATTTGAAAAGGTGCTGAAATTGCCCGGTTTGGAAATTAATTCACAGGATCTGCCCAATGAAACACAAATCATAGTACTGGATTATCTTATGGGTTGACCTCCTTCTGCCGGGAGGCTTAAAATACAGAAGGATTTGCATAAAGAGTTTTGGGAAAGTGAGGGACAGGCAAGTGACCAAGTATATTTTTATAACCGGAGGTGTGGTTTCATCTCTGGGAAAAGGAATTACTGCTGCTTCATTAGGGAGGCTGCTGAAAAGCCGGGGGCAAAAAGTAGCCCTGCAGAAATTTGATCCCTATATAAATGTCGATCCGGGTACAATGAGCCCCTACCAGCATGGTGAAGTGTATGTCACGGAAGATGGAGCAGAAACGGATCTGGATGTAGGCCATTATGAACGTTTTGTGGATCAGAATCTAAGTAAATATGCCAATGTGACTACCGGCAGGATTTACCAGACAGTTTTAGATAAAGAACGCCGCGGCGACTATCTCGGTCAGACCGTACAGGTAATCCCTCACATTACCAATGAAATAAAAGAACAAGTTATGAAATTCGAAAAAACCAGCGCCGTCAAACCCGATGTTATTATCACTGAAATCGGGGGTACTGTCGGCGATATTGAGTCCCTGCCCTTTCTGGAAGCCATCCGCCAACTCAAATTCGATCTCGGCAAAGACCGGGTCATGTATATTCATGTCACCTTGATCCCCTACATAAGAGCTGCCGGTGAACTTAAAACCAAACCCAGCCAGCATAGCGTCAAAGAACTGAGGAGTATCGGTATCCAGCCTGACATTCTGGTCTGCAGGACCGAAAAAGACCTTTCTCAGGATATAAAGGCCAAGCTGGCTCTTTTTTGTGATGTTGACCGGGAAGCAGTCATTCAACTGAAAGATGCCAGCTCGATTTATGAGGTGCCACTGATGTTGGCCCAGGAAGGTTTTGACCGTGAAGTTGTCAAAAGACTGGGCCTGGAATGCGGCGAAGCCGATCTGGCCGAATGGGAAGAAATGGTTCAGCGGGTGAGGAACCTTGATAAAAAGGTAACTATCGCTTTGGTGGGTAAATATGTCGAGTTGCCGGATGCTTATCTGAGTGTGGTGGAATCGCTCAAGCATGCAGGTTTCCAATATAATACTGAAATCATCATAAAATGGATCGATGCCGAAGATATTGAAAAAGAAGGACCGGAAAAAATGCTGCAGGATGCTGATGGGATCCTGGTACCGGGTGGTTTTGGCGAACGCGGTATTGAGGGCAAGATAGCGACAACCGGCTATGCCCGCAAAAACAAAGTTCCAATATTGGGAATATGTTTGGGGATGCAATGCGCAGTGATTGAATTTGCACGCAGTATATGTGGTTTAGCCGGAGCCAACAGTATAGAGTTTGCCCCTGATACGGTGCATCCGGTCGTTCACCTGATGCTCGAACAGGAAAGGATTCAAAATAAGGGCGGAACCATGCGCCTGGGCGTTTACCCCTGTCATTTGCTGCCAGAGACCAAAAGTCTGGCTGCATACGGCCAGGATCTGATCAATGAGAGACACCGACATCGTTATGAAATCAATAACGATTACCGGGAGATACTGGAGCAAAATGGTATGAAGATCAGCGGCCTTTCCCCGGACGGCAGCCTGGTGGAGATGATCGAGATAACCGATCATCCGTGGTTTGTTGCCTGTCAGTTCCATCCGGAATTAAAATCCCGCCCCAATCGTCCACATCCATTGTTTTTAGGACTTATTAAAGCCTCTTTGGACAGAAAGAATAATTAACAGCAGCCAAGATTAATAAACGAATCCCGTATCAAATGATACGGGATTCGCGTTTTAATGTTCAGATATAACAACCGTGTTAATTAGAAAGGAATCCTGTTGGTGCGAGTCCAAAGCTTCATTTCTTTGGCTGATTTGATCAAGTCGTCGCGAAAATCCGGATGGGCAATGCTGACCAAAGCTTCTGCCCGGCCCCAGATCGACGCTGCCTTAAGGTTTACCTTGCCATATTCGGTTACCAGCCATTGCACCTGGGTACGGGGTACGGTCACCACTCCTCCCGGTGCCAATAATGGCTTGACCCGTGAATGGACATTACCTTCTTTGTCTTTGTAGGTGGAGGAAAAAGCCAGGAAAGCCTTGCCCCCTTTGGAGTGAAAGGCGCCAACAACAAAATCCAGCTGCCCGCCAGTCCCGGATATTTGCCTTAAGCCGGAGGTCTCCGAGCAAACCTGGGAAAGCAAATCGACTTCCAGGATATTGTTGATCGCGATGAAATTATCGTTCATGGCGATCAAGGAAGGCTCATTGGTATAATTTACATTGCAGGAAGCACAACGGGGATTGTCGTTCAAAAAGTCATATGTTTCCTGCGTGCCCAACGAAAATGCATACGTACTCTTGTAAAGATCTCTTGCTTTTTTGGCATTGGTTATCTTGCCGCTTTCATACATGGCAACGTAGGCATCACAGAACATCTCGCTCTGAACACCTAAATCTTTAAGATCTGAGTCAGCTATCATATGGCCAATCAGATTGGGCAGTGCCCCTATGCCCAACTGGATAACTGCCCCATCAACGACTTCTTCCACAATAAATTCTGCAATCTTTCTTTCTTCTAGAGTGGGTTTGGCGGAAGGAGGAGTACAAAAAATGGGTGAGTTGGAACCTTCGATTATATAGTCAATTTCGCTGATGTGTACATACTCGTCATAGCCGCCCAGACAGCGGGGCATATTTTCGTTGACTTCCACGATTGCGATTTTGGAAGCCAAGGCCAGGCCCCGGTTATGTGAGTTGCCCAAACCAAAATTAAAACAACCTGAACTGTCCATCGGAGTTACCTGGGAACACCAAACACTGGGCCATATATGCGAAAAATCCGTATTTGCGGCCAGCAGGGTAGCTTCATGATAGTTGAAGGGATTGTGGCAGCACAGACCATAATCTCCAGCAGTACGGTCAATTAAAGTATAATACCAGGAAAAATATTGGAATGTTTGTTGTTGAGGATCGTTTTTAATTACCTCCGGGATTGGCAGAACGGTCCCCGTGCCTCTCAATGAAACGTTTTCAAGACCGTCTCCGACCCGTTTGCTTAAAGCCACATCAAAATCGATCGGTTTGGTGGCAAACATCCCATAGTCAATGATGGCGTTGGATTGAACCAATGAGGCCGCTTTTTCTGCGCTGATCAACTTTTTCTTGTACTCGTCCAGATAAGTACTCAATTGTCTCCCCCCTTATTCATTAGAAACTGACATGCATCCTGTTACGACTAATCAACTGAAAATTCAAAATTTACATTAATTTTAATATTCGAACAAAAATGCAGATTTCCTCCCTAAAAGAAAAAAATTATATAAGAGGCAATTATTTGTATTAATAACAGACTAATATAAAAAATAACTGCAGAATTTAAAAAACAGATTACAAAATGATGTTAAATAAATCTGTATTGAGTAAAAATACAACTAGAAGAGAACATTGTTTTGGATATGATATATAATGAACTCATGTAAGGAAGGATCAGCCAGGAATATTTTAAGGGAGAAATTTATGTATACGACCAGAATCATTACTGCCGATGAAAAAGATCACTACAATGATTTCGTCCGCCAGCACCCGAAGGGTCATTTCCTGCAGAGCTGGGAATGGGGTCAGGTCAAACGGGGCATGGGCTGGACTCCGCTGCCGCTTGTATTGGAAAATGACGGGGAGATAAAAGCTTCCCTGTTGATATTAAAAAGAGCGCTGCCTCTGCCGGGTATAAAAAAATCCATTTTCTATTCCCCGCGCGGACCAGTATTGGAACTGCACAACCAGACTCTGGCCAGCGAACTTTTTGCTGGTGCCCGTTCAGCAGCCCGTCAACATGGAGCCATTTTTTTAAAGATTGATCCTGATGTTACAGCATCTGATCAGAATTTTATCAATATCCTTAAAGAATGCGGTTTTGCCCAAAATGAAACCGGCCTGGATTTTGAAGGTGTGCAGCCGGCATTTGTTTTTCGGCTTGACATTACCCCTTCAGAAGAACAGCTCTTAAACAACATGCATGCGAAGACCCGCTACAATATCCGTCTGGCCGAGAAAAAAGGCGTACAGATAAGAAAGGCTGATGGCCGCGGGGATCTGCGCAGTTTTTATGATGTTTTGGTGGAAACAGCTGATCGTGATCGGTTCCTTATCCGAGGGTATGAATATTTTGAAATGATTTGGCAGCACATGGTTGAAAACGATCTGGGAGAAATATTTTTAGCTGAATGGGAAGGAAAGATTATCGCTGCGACCCTGGCCATGTGTATGGGGGAGAAATCATGGTATCTGTATGGAGCATCCAGCAACCAGTATCGCAATGTGATGCCCAATTATTTGATTCAATGGGCTATGATCCGCTGGGCTCGGGAAAGGGGCTGCACCCTGTACGATTTCCGCGGAGTTTCGGGGGATCTGGACGAGAGCAACCCGCTCTATGGTTTGTATAAATTTAAAAAAGGTTTTAACGGGGAATTTACAGAATTTGTCGGTGACTGGGATACTGTTTATGACCCCTTTTTCTATTTTCTGTGGACCAAAGCCCTGCCGGTTTACCGGAAAAGTACGCGGGCGTTACTGGCCAAAAGAAGAGGATCGGGGGAAGAATAGTGCAACCTTATTTTCCTGACAAATGGGTTGAGATCAACCTTGATGCGGTTGAAAAAAATCTGCGCACGGTGCGATCTTTACTGGCGGACAAGACTCGTCTGATAGCGGTCATCAAAGCGGATGCTTATGGCCATGGAGCAGTTGCAACTGCACAGCTGCTGGCTGAGAACGGAGTCGATTACTTTGCGGTCAGTTTTTTCAGGGAAGCCATACAGCTAAGGCAGGCAGGAATTACGGAAAGCATTTTGGTCTTCAGCCCGATTATTTCAGAATACGAGCTGCGGGAAGCGATAGAAAACAATTTGACCATAACAATTGCGTCACCTTATGACTGGCAGTTGCTTGACAGTATATGTGCTTCCGTTAATATAGCAATAAAAATTCACCTCAAAGTAGATACCGGCTTGGGACGTTTTGGATTGCAGGCAAAAGAAATTCTGACCCTGATTCCGGAAATGAGGAAAGAGAGTCAAATAAATATTGAAGGAATTTATACGCACATGGCTGCAGCCGCATCTAGTCCGACTTACACCCGCCATCAATTTGCAAGCTTTATGCAGATTTTGTACAAGCTTGAGGAGGCCGGGCTTCAGTTGCCGCTGCGGCATTGTGCCAACAGTGCGGTTTTGCTCAAATATCCGCACATGCAACTGGATGCGGTGCGAGTGGGGACGCTGCTTTCAGGACAAGCGCCGGTTGGTACTGTGTCGGC
>CAZRMB010000002.1:19564-23931 GCA_964600925.1 uncultured Syntrophomonas sp. | reverse complement strand
CGGGGAAAAGTATTCATGCAGATGGCACTGGTTGAAATTCCGTTGGACCGTGAGGTTAAAATCGGTGATGAAGTGGAAGTGCCGATCAGAAAGACGCTTACATCACCGGATATAGTCAGAATCTATCTGCAAAATGGAAAAGTGGTTAAAATTTCCACAAAAGAAGGTGGAATGAATTCACCCGTCGAATTTCTATCAACTAAAGCTTAAATAGACACTGCTTATTTCAATATAGGATTTACAACAAATAACGCTATCCGGGTGCAAATAACTATATTGGAGTGGGGATCATGAAGGGAAAAATATTAATTGTAGATGATCAAAAAGGAGTAAGAAGATTGTTGGAAGAGCTCTTCAAAAAGGAGGGCTGGGATGTCAAAGTGGCTTCTGACGGTCAAGAGGCGATCAACAAAGTTGAGGAAGGATTGCCGGATATTATTTTAATGGATGTCAAAATGCCGAATATGAACGGTCTGGAGGCATCCCAAATCATTCTTCAGGCTCATGGCCGGATCCCTATTATTATGATGACCGCTTATGGCGAAATCGAAGTAGTGAAAAAAGCATTGGAAGCGGGCGTCAGAAAATGTATTACCAAACCATTTGATATAATTATTTTGCGGGATATGGTAAATAATCTTATTAATGAGCAAATTGCCTGAGCAATGTTTATAATATAGAAGTACGGATACCTTTCGTAAGGAGGGATGTTTTTTGCGAATTTTTATTGATTCTGCTAATATAGAAGAAATCAAAGATATTAATATGATGGGTTTCCTGGCAGGTGTTACCACCAATCCAAGTTTGGTAGCCAAAGAAAAAAGAGACTACCGGGAGGTTATTCGGGAAATTTGTGCCATTGTAGATGGCCCCATTAGTGCCGAAGTAATTGCTCAGGATTATACCGGTATGATACAGGAAGCTGAAATGCTGGCAGGGATTCACCCAAATGTGGTTGTGAAGATCGCCATGACTGAGGATGGGCTAAGGGTTATCAGGGATCTCCGGCAAAAAGGAATTAAAACCAATGCGACCCTGATCTTTTCTGCGACCCAGGCTCTGCTGGCGGCAAGGGCCGGAGCAAGTTATGTCAGTCCTTTCCTGGGCCGGGTAGATGATACTGCGAACGACGGATTGATTCTGCTGGAAGACATTATGACCATCTTCAATCAATTCATGCTGGATACGGAAGTAATTGCAGCCAGTATCCGACATCCCGTTCATGTCCTGCAAGCTGCCAGGATTGGTTCCCATATTGCGACCGTACCATACAAGACAATCAAGCAAATGATCAAACATCCTCTTACCGATGCAGGGATTCAGAGGTTTCTGCAGGATTGGCAGGAGGCATTTCAATCGTAATAGAAGCAGCACATGTTTTTGTTGAGAGAGAGCATTTTATGAAGCCAAAATATTAGGAGGGTTTGTTGTGGAAAGAGAGCTGGCGCTGGAATTTGCGCGGGTAACTGAAGCTGCGGCGCTTACATCAGCTCGCTGGGTTGGACTGGGTGACAAAGAAGCGGCAGATGATGCTGCCGTTACAGCTATGCGGGTTATGTTTGATACCGTTTCAATTGATGGAATCGTAGTAATTGGTGAAGGTGAACTGGACGAAGCGCCCATGCTTTATATTGGGGAAAAAGTAGGTCTGGGGGTTGCACCCAAAGTGGATATAGCAGTTGATCCTCTGGAGGGAACCAATCTGGTTGCCAAAGGGTTAAACGGAGCTATAGCTGTTTTGGCTTCTGCTCCTGCAGGTACACTGCTGCACGCTCCGGATATGTATATGGATAAAATTGCTGTCGGGGCAGAATGTAAAGGCAGAGTATTTTTGGATGCGCCGGTCAGGGAGAACCTGCGCCAGGTGGCCAAGGCGCTGGATAAATCCATCCATGAAGTTACCGTCGTGATATTGGATCGCGAACGTCATCAGGGCATCATCGAAGAGGTCAGAAGTGCAGGCGCCCGTATCAGATTAATTAGTGACGGGGATGTATCTCCGGGCGTGGCGGCTGCCTATGAAAATTCAGGCGTAGATATGTTGCTGGGCATTGGCGGAGCTCCGGAAGGAGTTATCACTGCCGCGGCCTTAAAATGTATGGGAGGAGATTTTCAAGCCCGCCTTTGTCCCGAAGATGAAAATGAAATCAAGCGCTGTCACGAGATGGGCATCAAGGATGTCAGACAGCTTTTTACCATCGATGAATTGGTCAGATCGGATGATGTAATATTTGTAGCCACTGCCATTACCGATTCCTATTTGCTTAAAGGAGTGAGATATACCAAAGGACGTGCCATCACTCAAACGATGGTAATGCGCAGTGCTTCAGGCACGATCCGCTTTATTGAAGCCAACCATTGCCTGGATAAAAAACCATTATTTAAAGATAAACGCATAACCATGACCTTGGAATGATAAACTGATAAAGCAAACTCATCGAGCATTCTTCTGCTGCCAGGATTTTGCCTATCTGATTACTTGAGCAACAAAAGGAAAAAATATATACAGGGGTCAACCAGCCTCTGTATATACCCCTTCCGGAGACTCTGCCCAAGGACAGATCTTCACTGCAGTTACTCCCATTGAAACGTTTAAAAGTTTAATATCCGGCTGACGAGAATTCTTTATCCGGGAAAATTTTGGAGTCTCATAGGTACTGCTTGCTTTGCATCAATTCACATTATTACGCTTTCGAGAGCGAGAGGAGGAACATTTTGAAAGTAAATATTTCAGAGCTTGAAAACAAAACCATGCTGGAACTGTATCAGATTGCCAAGGAAATCAATCTGGCCGGTTATTCCAAGCTGCGCAAGAAGGAATTGGTGTTTGAAATTACCAAAGCCCTTACCCATTCAAATGAATTGCTGCAAGCTTCAGGAGTATTGGAAATTATGCCGGACGGGTACGGCTTTTTAAGACCATTTGCTTATGTACCCAGTCACGAAGATATTTATGTGTCTCCTTCCCAGATCAGAAAATTTGATCTGCGCACCGGAGACCGGGTAGGTGGTCAGGTCAGGCCGCCCAAGGACAGTGAGAGATTTTTTGCCCTGCTCAAGGTTGAAGAGGTAAATGCCCTGCCTCCGGAAGAGTCAGGCAAACGCATTCATTTTGATGCACTGACCCCCCTTTATCCGACCGAACGATTGTCTCTGGCTACCGATTCAGGAGAGCTATCCACCCGCCTCATCGATCTGGTCGCCCCCATCGGCAAGGGCCAGCGCGGTTTGATCGTTGCACCTCCCAAAGCCGGCAAAACCATGCTGCTACAGAAGATGGCTCATGGTATCACCACCAATCATCCTGAAGTGGAACTGTTTATCCTGTTGATTGACGAACGACCGGAAGAAGTTACTGACATGCAACGTTCAACCCAGGCTGAAGTGGTTGCCTCGACCTTTGACGAACCCCCGGAAAATCATGTCAAAATAGCCGATATGGTTCTGGAAAGAGCCAAACGTTTGGTGGAGCACAAGAAGGATGTTGTCATTCTTATGGACAGTATTACACGCTTGGCTAGAGCGCATAACCTGATCATTCCTCCCAGCGGCAGGACACTGTCAGGCGGTATTGATCCGGCCTCCCTGCACAAGCCAAAACGCTTTTTCGGCGCTGCTCGCAATATTGAAGAGGGGGGCAGTCTTACGATTATAGCCACAGCGTTGGTGGAAACCGGTTCCCGCATGGATGATGTTATTTTTGAAGAATTCAAGGGCACCGGCAATATGGAACTGGTACTGGATCGCAAGCTTTCCGAGCGCAGGATATTCCCGGCTATTGATTTGAAGAGATCCGGGACCCGCAAAGAGGAACTGCTGTTTAATGCTGATGAAATGGAACTGATGTGGAATCTGCGCAATACTTTCAGCGATTACAATTCAGTAGAAACGATGCAGATGATGATCGATACCATGAAAAAAACCAAATCCAATGAGGATCTTCTTCGAGCAGCTCCCATTATTTTCGGCAAGCGAGAACCATCCCGCAAAAACGGCAGCAAGTATTATGAATAATAACCTCCTTTTCTGCCAAGAATAAAAAGTGAACAAGCCCGTCATTTTTTGTCGGGGCAGAAATAGAGGTGAAAATATATTGCATAAAAGGTGGATAAGCCTGTTGCTAACAGGCCTGTTTTTTGCTGTGTGTGTCCACCCTTCTGATGCACGCTTGATTGAAGGCAAAACCAATATATCCAAGGCAAATGAAAGTAACACAAGTGCTGCTGTTTCATATCGCATACAACCAGGTGACAATCTCTGGTCCATTGCCAGACGTAATCAGGTAAGTCTGGCCAGCCTGATGTCAGTAAACGGTCTGAATGAAAACAGTATCCTGGACATCGGTGAGGTTGTCAAAATACCCTCAG
>CAZRMB010000002.1:16212-19464 GCA_964600925.1 uncultured Syntrophomonas sp. | reverse complement strand
CCGATCAAAGCCGCTGCTGATGGAGTGGTTACTTTTGCAGGCTGGAAAAGCGTTTATGGACGTACGGTCATTATCCGTCATAATGACGGGAAAAGCACACTGTATGCCCACACCCAGAAGATACTGGTAAAAGAGAAGCAACTGGTCAAACAAGGCCAGGTAATTGCCCGGGTAGGTGTCAGCGGTAATACGACCGGACCGCATTTGCATTTCGAGATACGCAAAGGAGATAAGTGTTTTAACCCCTTGAGTTATCTTAATCATTAAAAGCCGCCCCCAGGGGGGCTTTTTTTTATGACCAGAAGAGGTATAATTTCATATATGCTGCGGGATCGTCTGGTTTGCCAGCTAAAACTTATGCGGTTTTTAGCTGGGAACTGAAATATGACCTTCTGCCGCAAACAGGTTCAGGTACTTATATTACAGAATTTGAGGTTCATTCAATGTTTCTAACGCTTTTTGCCAATCAAAAAGGAGAGGCCATGGAAAATCCCGAGGTCACGATGCTGGGACGCAGCGGCCTGGAATGGGTCGAAGCGGAACAGAGCGAGATGATCCCCCTGCCCAAAGGAGCTTCGCTGGTATCATTGCCTGGTTTTGTACCGGTGGGAATCGGCCGGAAGGGTGATTTGCAGTATTTTGCGGGTCAGCCCGATCATGGTGATGCGCCGGTAACCGCTGTGGCTGCTCTGCTTCCGCAGGGGTTCACCCGCACGATGCTGCCGGCCTGTGTCAGCCCTGAAGCCAAATCATTGCCGTTGTTTGGCTACGCGGCGGTGGGATTCAAGGATGACAAGATCTGGGCTGCGGCAGTACAAAGTGATGAGCACCGTAAATGGCACCCCCGTTATTATAATACAGTAGCTTTACCGCAGCGGATCGACCGAATGTTGAGCAAATATCCCGAAAACAGAATTCTGCGCCAACTGGCACGTTGTTCGCTTCAATATAGTTGTTACACCGCCCAGAATCTTTTTTACGGCCGCTGGGAAGCAGGAATTCCTACTATGACGGCCTGCAACGCAGATTGCATCGGCTGTATATCGGAAAGCCACCTGGAGATGGATTCGCCTCAGCATCGGCTTGATTTTTTGCCTTCCGTACAGGAAATATATGAAGTCGGACTTGAACATCTGTTGCATGCTCGGGAAGCCATCATCAGCTTTGGCCAGGGATGTGAGGGCGAACCGTCTTTGAATGCTGACCGCCTGGCGGAGGCTATACGCTTCATACGCCGGGACGCTGACCAAGGAACGATCAATATGAACAGCAATGCCGGGTATACGGAAGGGCTTGTCAAAATGACGGATGCCGGCCTGGATGCGTTGCGGGTAACGATATTTTCCTGTCAGGAACAGAATTACAATATCTATCACCGGCCTAAAAATTATCGTCTGGAAGATGTAAAAAATTCGATAAAGTATGCCCATGATCATGGCCTCAGAGTATCCCTCAACCTGTTGACATTTCCGGGATTTACTGATCGGGAAGATGAGATCGGAGCGTTGCTCGATCTGCTGACAGAGGGGAATGTGGACATGCTGCAACTGCGCAATTTGAATATAGATCCTCAGGAGTTGTTCAGCCGGCTGGAACCGGGCGGCGAGGTCATGGGGATTACAAATTTTATCGGTATCATTCAGCAGGAAATGCCCCGGGTGCAAATCGGGTCCTATACGCATCCGGTTCGGTAGTACAGTAAATTCCGGTTTACTTATGGAAATGAGGAGAGAAAATTTTGGAGAGTAATAAAAGGTTAATGAATGCCCAGGAAATGCGGTCCAGCAATGTCGGTCAGCAGGTATCTGGCAAATTTTTGATCCTGGACAAGGTATACCGCAAAACCAAGGATGGCAAAGACATGCACAATCTCAAGCTGGGCGACAGCAGCGGTGAAATAGATGCTGTGGTATGGGAAAACTGCCGGCTTACAGGTACTCTGGCCAGCGGTGCGGTGATTGGAATCCTGGGAGACATGGGCAATTTTGCCGGCAAAAATCAAATCACCGCCAAAATTATCAAGGTATTGGATGAAGACCCGCTTATCTATCAAAAACAAGCCGAGAACCTGGATGAACTGAAGCTGCATTTTGCAGATTTGGTAAAGGAGATCAATGACCCTTATCTCAAAGCGCTGACCAACGAAATTTTTGATCCCGCTACCCGGGAAATATTTTTCCGGGCTCCGGCTGCCAAACGAATCCATCACAATTATCCGGGGGGACTGTTGGAACATAGCTGTCAGGTGGCTGATCTGGCGTTAAAGATGGCAGGTTCGTATGCTTACCTTAACAAGGAGCTATTGCTTTTGGGGGCACTGGTGCACGATATTGGAAAAATCCTGGAGTATAAAAACGGAGTGACCCCTCAGTACACTACGGAAGGCAAACTGTTGGGTCATATTGTGATCGGCAGTGAGATGGTCGGACAAAAAATTGCTCTGCTCAGAGCCGGGGGCAAAGATTTTCCGGAGCATCTCGAGTGGATGATCAAGCATATGATTTTAAGCCATCATGGCAGCATGGAGTTTGGCTCGCCGGTTATTCCCTTGTTCCCGGAAGCATTTGTATTGCATGTTGCTGATAATTTGGATGCCAAAATGTTCATATTCAATTACAAACTACAGGAAAACAGCAGCGAAGAAGAGTATTTTACCAATTACGATAACTTTTTTGCCCAGCAATTCTTTACGTATCGCTATCCTGCCCGGGAGGAGCCCGAGAAATCATAATTGACCAGCATTCAGACCGATTGGATGATGGGTTAAATAATTTATTTGTTTTTTCTCAGGTTTATTGATATAATGTTTCTCGCAGTCTGTTGTACAGGACTACATTGGTTTTAACACATATATAGATATATAATGTGCCAAAGTGAGGTGATAACATTGAAAGAAAAAATACATCCCAAATACAAGATAACTACAGCCAGATGCGCTTGTGGGAACGAAATCGAAATCGGGTCTACCAAAGAAAACATAAAAGTGGAGATTTGTTCAAAATGCCATCCCTTTTACACAGGTGATACCCGCAGAATTGTTGATACCACCGGCAGGGTTGAAAGATTTAAGAAAAAGTACGGGTTAGCTTAGTAAATAGCAGGGCATTGTTCCTGCTTTTTTCTTTATCGTAACAATTATGCATTGCGGGAAATGGCAATCAAGCTTTTTTCGGTAAAGCAAGGGGATAATATGAGTAAAAAGTTTCAGTATGGCGGTATGGCCGCAATCGAGGGCGTAATGATGCGGGGGCC
>CAZRMB010000002.1:0-16112 GCA_964600925.1 uncultured Syntrophomonas sp. | reverse complement strand
TCACCGGAATGCTGGCTTTTGTCCTGGCAATCGTTCTTTTCGTGGCCTTGCCTACCGGCATCGTGCATTTTACCAGGCAATATTTGGGCGGTGTTCTGGCGCAAAATATTGTAGAGGGGATCATCAGGATCATATTTTTCCTGATCTATGTCTACGCGATTTCCAAAATGGATGAAATTGATCGGGTCTTTATGTATCACGGGGCGGAACACAAATCGATCCATACCCTGGAAGCAGGTCAGGAGCTTACGATCGAAAATGCACGTCGACATTCGACGCTTCATCCTCGCTGCGGAACCAGTTTTCTGCTTATTGTAATGATTATATCGATTCTTGTATTTGCATTATTGGGCGAAGGCAGTCTTTTTTACCGCGTATGGTCCAGGATTGCAGTTTTTCCGATCGTAGCCGGATTAGGGTATGAATTTATCAAACTGTCCGCGGTTTGTTATGAGAAGAATTGGGCCGGTTGGCTGATAGCCCCCGGTTTATGGCTGCAGAAGCTGACGACCCGTGAACCGGATGATCAGCAATTGGAAGTGGCGTTGACGGCCCTCAAGGCGGTGCTGCAGCAAGCCGTTCCGGAACAGACGGTTGATGACCCTAATGGAATACAATCTGCCTGAAAAGAATCTAAGAGAAGTTCTGGGAGGATATAAAATGCTGGAGAAACTTGCGAGTTTGGAATTAAAATATAATGAACTGACCGATAATCTGAGCAATCCGGAAGTCATTGCCGATCAGAGCAGATTCCAGAAGTATGCCAAGGCCCATGCTGAGCTTACCGATGTAGTCATCAGTTATCAGGAATACAAAAAGGCCTGTCAGGAGCTGGAAGAAAGCCAGTTGATGCTGAAAGAAGAGAATGATCCGGAATTTAAAGAAATGCTGATGGCTGAAATCCAAGCACTGCAGGGAAAAATTGCATCCGAGGAAGCCCAGTTGAAGATCCTGCTCCTGCCCCGCGATCCCAACGATGAAAAAAGCGTTATTATGGAGATCAGAGCCGGAACGGGCGGGGAAGAGGCAGCACTGTTTGCCGGTGACCTTTTCCGCATGTACTCTCGTTATGCCGAAGAGCAGGGCTGGAGGGTCGAAATCATGGATTCCCATTATACCGAACTGGGAGGCATCAAGGAACTTATTTATGTCGTTGATGGAGCCGGTGCCTTTAGCAAGTTGAAATTCGAATCGGGTGTCCATCGGGTGCAAAGAATCCCCAGTACAGAATCAGGGGGAAGGATCCATACTTCAGCAGCTACAGTGGCAGTTTTACCGGAAGCTGAGGAAGTTGACATTGATATCAATGAAAATGAATTAAAGATAGATGTCTATTGTGCCAGCGGTCCTGGCGGACAGTGCGTCAACACCACCCAATCGGCGGTGCGCATTACCCATTTGCCGTCCGGGCTGGTGGTAACCTGTCAGGATGAGAAATCACAGCACAAAAACAAGGCGCAGGCTATGCGAGTGTTGCGGGCACGGTTGCAGGAAATGATCGAAGCTGAAAAGAATGAGGAAATGGCTGGGGCCAGAAAAAGTCAGGTCGGTTCCGGAGACAGGAGCGAAAGAATCCGCACCTACAATTATCCCCAGGGCCGGGTGAGCGATCACAGGATCAATCTTACCCTGCATAAATTGGACCAGATCATGAACGGCCAGCTGGGTGAAATTATTGACGCATTGATGGCCAATGATCAGGCAGAACGCTTAAAAAAGGTGGATTAAGTGCAGACAGTCTGGAGAATAAAAGATTTACTGGAGTGGACGACCCGGTATTTTTTGGACAAGGGTATCAGTGAATCTCGCCTGGAGGCAGAGATCCTGCTGGCCCATGTACTAAAAAAGGATCGGGTTTATTTGTATGCCAATTATGAAGCTCCGGTCAATATGGATGAGCGAGCGATTTATAAAGAATACATAAAAAGACGAACCAAATCTGAACCTATCGCTTATATAACCGGACACAAGGAATTCATGTCGTTGGATTTCGAGGTCAGTCCGCAGGTACTGATACCACGTCCAGATACGGAGCTGCTGGTGGAAACCGCCATCAAGGCAACGCGTGATCTGAATTCTGTACGCATCGTTGATGTAGGCACCGGTTCGGGAGCAATCGCAGTCAGTTTGGCATATTACATTGACCAGGCAGAAATATATGCCACGGATATTTCCTTATCAGCACTGGAGATTGCCCGCAGGAATGCCGGCTGCCATAATGTTGACATTGATTTTCGGGAAAGCGATCTGCTGGAAACATTTCTCGTCAGCCAGGCTGAAGGAATACCGTGTTCTTTTGATATGATCATTGCCAACCTTCCCTATGTAGCCGAGACTGAGAGGGAGACGCTTGATCCGCAGGTACTTGATTTTGAACCTCATCTGGCCTTGTTTGCGGGTGAGGACGGGCTGGATCTTTATCGTCAGTTGATTCCCCAGGCTCGTATGCTGCTGCAGGAGGGGGGAGCTTTATTATTTGAGATCGATCCCCGCCAGGCCACCCTCGTTCCATCCATTATGAAGGGATTTTCAGACGTAAGGATCTTGAAGGATATGACCGGACGTGAACGGGTCGTTCAAGCCAGGAGGAGCCAATATGATTAAAACCCAATATTTTAAGGTGGATGCATGGCATCCTGATGCAGATAAAATTCATCAGGCAGCGCAGTTAATCGGCCGCGGAGAACTGGTTGCCTTTCCAACGGAAACCGTTTACGGTCTGGGTGCGGATGCCATGCAAGCCGGTGCTGTCGGCAAAATATTTGCTGCCAAGGGCAGACCCGCCCAACAGCCTTTGTTGGTACATATCAGCCGGATGGAACACGTGGAGACGCTGGTAACCGATATTCCTTCAGAAGCCCGACTGCTGATGAAGCATTTTTGGCCGGGACCCTTGTCGATCATTCTGCCTGCCCGGGAGCAGGTGCCGGAAGTTGTCAGGGGAGGTTCGAGCGGGGTGGGCTTGCGTATGCCGTCCCATCCGGTTGCGATAGCGCTTATTAATGCGGCCGGGCCACTGGCGGCACCCAGCGCCAATCTCTATGGCCGCCCCAGTCCCACCAGTGCAGAGCATGTTAAAGCTGATCTCGACGGGTCGATTGCAGCGGTGCTGGATGCAGGAGAAACAGGCAGCGGGCTTGAATCGACCGTGGTTGATCTGAATGGTGGTTATAAAATCTTGCGCCGCGGAGGAATTCCGGTTGAAGATATAGAAGCTCTTCTGGGAACTAAATTTGACCTGCCGGATGCCCTGACGGACGAACGGCCGGCTTACATCAGTCCGGTTCAGGTAATATTAAATAAAAATGTAAGCGAACTGATCCAAAAGACAGAAGCCCTGCAGCAGTCAGGAAAATCAGTGGGTCTGGTGAAGACCATCGAATCAAAACAGTTTTATTCCTGCAGATTTACGAAAGACTATATATTAATAATGGATGATCCGGGCCATTCTTTTTTCTCCATCCTCAGAGATGCTGAAAATGAGAAAATCGATGCGCTTGTATTTGAACCACTTGAAGAGAACAACGGAGGTCTGAGCCGGGCGGTCATAGATCGTATCAACCGGGCTGCTTCCAAGCAATAACTGAGGAGTATCTGCAAATGAACGGGCAATTATGGACAATAATACTGGTGGCGGTCGTACTGGGTGCGGACGCGTTTTCGCTTTCCATGGGCATGGGCATCAAAGGGGCAAGTCGTCGCTATGCCATGCGTTTTTCCATATTGGTTGGCCTCTTTCATATTTTCATGCCCTTGCTGGGTTTAAGTCTGGGACTGGCTGCCGGCAAGTTTTTGGGTGTATGGGCAGGGCGCATCGGGGCAGTTGTTTTGCTTTATATAGGCTTGGAAATGATCTGGAAATCATATCAGGAATTAAAAATGCGGGAAGTTACCTTTACTGAAGCCAGAGAATCGCTTTCATGCAATGACAGTGAACGAAACGCGGACGGTTGGGTAAGCCTATTGGTATTGACAATTTCGGTCAGCATCGATGCCCTTACTGTAGGGTTTAGTTTGGGAACGATCAAAGCGCCCATCCTGTTCACGGTAATCATTATGGGGATTATTGCTGGTTCAATGACGATGCTGGGTTTCAAAGGCGGCAAAATATTGAGCCGGGCCGTGGGCAGTTATTCCCAGGCGGTAGGCGGATTGGTCCTGCTGGCACTGGCATTTAAGATGGCCTTTTAAACAATAATAGCACATCATAAAATAAAAATATGAAGGGAAGAGAATGCATGCATATCCTGTTTGTATGCAGCGGTAATACCTGCCGCAGTCCCATGGCAGAAGCTCTCTTCACGGCACAGATCAAAAAGCAAAAAATGCTATCAGGAATTGTACCTATAGCTCGATCGGCTGGCATTTATGCGCTGGACGGTTCGCCTGCCAGCCGTGAGGCGGTCAGGGTGATGGCAGAAATGGACATCGATCTCCGTGGTCACCGTGCGCAGCAGCTTAATGATGATCTGATTCAATGGGCAGATTTGATTCTGACCATGACCGAAGCACATTATCGGGAGATTGTCAGTCAATATGGCGTTCCGGCTGAAAAGATTTATACCCTGGGCAAATTCAGCAGTATACCAGCAGATATTATCGATCCCTTCGGATCAGGAACTGACACTTATCGCCAGTGCGCCATGCAGATACAGAGCATGATCAGAGTGATTATTAAAAAATTTATAAAATAACAATTTTGTGTATAATATTTTCATTAGTGTCTAAATAGATAGCAGGAGTGAATGCAAATTGAAGATTGCAATCGGCAGTGATCACGCAGGTGTGGAACAAAAAAGTGAAATCATGGCGTTTCTGAATGAAACCGGGATCGAGACCATCGATTGCGGCTGCTTCAGTGCCGACTCGGTAGACTACCCTGATATAGCGGAAGCAGTGGCCGCACAGGTACTGGAGAAAAACATACCTGGCATTATAATTTGCGGCACCGGTATCGGCATTTCAATTGCCGCCAATAAAATTCCGGGTATCAGGGCGGCCCTATGCTCAGATTCGTTCAGTGCCGAAATGGCCAGGAGACATAATGATGCCAATGTTCTTGCAATAGGCGCCAGGGTCCTGGAGATGCCAGTCATCAGAGAGATCGTTAGGGCTTTTTTCTCCGCGGACTTTGAGGGAGGCAGACATCAGCGCAGAGTTGACAAGATAAATGCGATTGAAAAAAAGTATTGTGAGAGGTGTTGTTAATGGACTATATTGACAAGTATGTTTTGCCGGTGGATCCGGAGGTTGCTGCGGCAATCGCCCATGAAGAAAGCAGGCAGAACCGCAAGCTGGAACTGATCGCCTCGGAAAATTTTGTTTCCCGGGCTGTGATGGCGGCTCAGGGTTCGGTTATGACCAACAAATACGCCGAAGGGTATCCAGGAAAAAGGTATTATGGCGGCTGTGAATATGTTGATGTAGCTGAAGATCTGGCCAGAGAAAGACTGAAACAAATTTTTGGCTGCGATCATGTAAATGTTCAGCCGCATTCAGGCGCCCAGGCCAATACCGCTGTTTATTTTGCTGCGCTCAGCCCCGGCGATAAAGTTCTGGGTATGAACCTGAGCCATGGCGGTCATCTGACACATGGCAGCAAGGTTAACCTTTCCGGAAAATACTTCCAGTTTTTTGAATATGGCGTGAATGCTGAAACTGAAATGATCGATTATGAAGAGCTGGGCCGTATTGCCCGGGAAACACAGCCCAAAATGATCGTGGCGGGTGCCAGCGCTTATCCGCGTATTATTGACTTTGCCAGGTTTAAAGCGATTGCCGATGAGATCGGAGCCCTACTTTTTGTTGACATGGCCCATATTGCCGGTCTGGTTGCTGCTGACCTGCATCCGAGTCCGGTACCCTATGCGGACTTTGTCACCACCACCACGCATAAAACCCTGCGGGGACCACGCGGCGGAGTGATCCTCTGTAAAGAAGAGTGGGCGAAAAAAATTGACAGTGCAGTCTTCCCGGGAATCCAGGGAGGACCATTGATGCATGTGATTGCCGCCAAGGCGGTATGTTTTAAAGAAGCCTTGCAGCCGGAGTTTAAACAGTATCAGCAGCAAATCGTGGACAATGCCAGTGTTCTGGCTCAGGAACTGGTGGAACAGGGATTACGGCTGGTTTCCGGTGGCACTGACAACCATCTTATGCTGGTTGATGTAAGACCTAAAAAACTGACCGGCAAGGAAGCGGAAAGTATTCTTGAATCAATCAACATAACCGTTAATAAGAACGGCATTCCTTTTGATCCGGAGAAACCGACCATCACCAGCGGTATCAGAATCGGCACACCGGCTTTGACCAGCCGCGGCTTTAAAACCGATGACATGAAGGCGGTAGCCCAGGCTATTTCCCTGGCGCTGGGTAACCCTGACAAGGAAGAAAAATTGAACCAGGCCCGTGAAATCGTTCGGGTACTTTGTGATAAATACCCGCTTTACGGAATATAGGATTATTGATATGCGTGAAGGAGACATTAGAACGCGTCCCAGCTGGGATCAATATTTTTTGGAACTGGCTGACCTGGTTGCCAGCCGCTCTACCTGCCTGCGGCGACATGTAGGAGCCGTTTTGGTCAGGAAGGAACGAATTATATCGACCGGTTATAACGGTGCCCCTCGCGGACTTGGGCACTGTTTGGAGATGGGTTGTCTGCGGGAGGAAATGCAAATCCCTTCCGGACACCGTTATGAATTATGCCGCGGGGTACATGCGGAACAAAACGCTATTATTAATGCCGCCTTTTATGGAGTTTCTACCCAGGACTCAGTGATATATTGTACGAATCAGCCCTGTCTGATATGTGCACGTATGATTATCAACGCAGGTATCATTAAAGTGGTTCATCGGGGCAATTTCGATGACCAACTGGCAGTTCAGTTTTTACAGGAGGCCGGCATTGAAATGGTTGAATACCCCTCATTGAAAATTGAAAGGGAGTCTTAAGATGGATACCAAGACTTTGTCCTTGCCAAGATTGAACGGATTAAGCCCTACCATGGAGTCTACTGCCCTTAAGCTCATGGAAGAAGCCGGGGAACTTGCCCAATGTATTGGTAAATTTCGTGGTTTAAGCGGGGAAATAGTACATATGGAGGAAAATCTTGTAATTGAAGAAATTGCCAGAGAGTTGCTTGATGTAGCCCAAACAGCGATCACCATGATGTTTGTTCTGGAAGATAATTACCATATCGATATAGAGCAAATGCTGCAGAATCATGTGGAAAAACTTGGCCGCAAAGGGTATTTGTCTGATTAACAAATGACTCCACATATTACGTAAAATTAAAGTAAATATAGAGGATATTTTTAATTTATAGCGAATATTATAAATGCGAGATATTTTCCATTAACAGAAAAAGCTGCCTGAATGTTTTATATCGGGCAGCTTTCGTCGAAAAGATGGTATGGCATGAGTCAGACTGTCGAAAAGCAACAAAAACACTTTTCATTTTAGTGAACTCTCCTGAATTATCTTGAAAAAGACCATGCTAAAGCTCGAAATTAAAAAAATATCTGCTCAAAAAGGATTTTAGATTAATACGTAGAATACAGTATGTGTTGAAAATGGTAAAAAGAACAAGGCGGTGACAGATGGCTGACAAAAAGCAAAATTGGCCTCGGGCGCTTGCAGATGCCATGAATTTAGCTACATCCGTAGCGGCTGCTATAGCGATAGGTTACTTTGGCGGCAAATGGCTGGATGGAAGGTTTGATACCGGGCCATGGCTGTCGATTGCCGGGTTGCTTTTGGGAATGCTCACAGCCGGTAAAATGATGTGGGAAAGGCTGATGATCGAATCCCGCAAACCGTCTTCACGTGATTCAGGATCCGGAGAGGATAAGAATTAGATAGTTTTAAAGGTTTATAATTTAGGTTTGAAGTTTTGGGTCAGGTCCGGCAAAGACCGACAAAACCACAAATAATTAACTATTAGGAAGGGGGGAGAAAAGATGATATTTGGTATGTGGGATGGTGTCTATTTTCATATAGGTCCTATTCCAGTGGATCATCTGGTTGTTACTCAGTGGGTCATTGTTGCATTGCTCGGTTCATTGGCATTTTTTGCAACGAAAAATATGCAGGTTAGTCCTAAAGGCCTGCAAAATGTCTTTGAATGGATAGTTGTATGGACGACTGATTTTTTCACACAGCTAATGGATAAGGAACATATTGCTAAAAAGTATGCTCCCCTTTTATCAACGTTCTTTTTATTTATACTGTGCAGCAATTACAGTGGTCTGATACCAGGAGCTGCACACATTCAGGGATTTCAACCGCCGACCAGTAACTGGAACGTTACGGTCGCACTTGCCTTAATCACCGTTTTTGCAGTCCAGAGTGCAGGTTTTGCAGAACACGGATTCCACTATTTGGGCCACTTTGTTAGTCCCAATCCGCTGATGTTACCACTGAACTTATTGGAAGAAATAACTCACCCGCTGTCCCTTACCGTTCGTCTATTTGGCAATATTTTTGGTGAGGAAATGATTATTGCTTACATGATGTTCATGGTACCATTCTTAATTCCGTCAGCCCTGATGGCGCTAAGCGTTTTGCTGGGTGCTATCCAGGCAATTGTTTTTACTATCCTGTCGGCTAGTTATATAGCCTCCGCCACGGGAGAGGGTCATTAAAATTTATATAAACTTGGGCAATGTATAAGACATTTGCATTATGAAAGGAGGGGAAAAAATGGGCATAGCATTAGGAGCTGGTTTAGCCGTATCTATTGCCGGTCTGGGAGGCGGCGTTGGAATGGGTGTTGCTGGTGGAAAGGCCATCGAGGCCATTGCCAGACAACCCGAAGTTGGAGGGGACGTAAGAACCCTTATGTTTATCACCTTTGCTTTTATTGAAACCCTGACCATTTATGGTCTGCTGATCGCATTTATGCTGGTTGGTAAAATGTAAGAATAAAGGTATATCGTTAACCTACCAAGAGGGGCGATAGAGCAAGGCAACGTTATAAAACTAGCAAGGCTCTATCGCCCATAATACTATTAGCTCTGAGAATGGAGGTAGCACATCCGTGAAAAGGAACAAAAGGGTATATTTATTTGGCCTCCTTTTAGCCTTTATTATGGTATTGGGATATGCCACCCTCTGCATGGCATCAGGTGAAGCAACGGTTCCTGTTGCTGCACCGGAAGGAAAGCCCCCTGTATTTGGCAACTTGTATGTAATCGGCTGGTCAGCTGTTAACTTCTTTGTATTACTGGCCATGCTTTACAAGTTTGCGTTTAATCCTGTCAATGCAATGTTGGAGCAGCGGGCAAACACGATCGAGAGTTCCATCAAACATGCAGAAGAATTAAGGGTTGAAGTTGATCAATTAAGAAAAGAAGCACAGGCCAATCTTTCTGAATCACGTAAAGAGGCGCAGGAGATTGTTGCCAGAGCTACCAAAGCTGCAGAAGATGCCAAAGCTGAAATTGCAGTTCAGGCCAAAGAAGAGGCTGCGGCATTGAAAGCCAAAGCGCAGGCTGAGATTGCTTCAGCTACTGAAGCGGCCAAACTGGAACTGCGTAATACTGCAGCTACCTTGGCCATGATGGCAGCCGAAAAAGTTTTGGGCAGAGTCATTACGGAAGAAGACAATAAAAAGATGGTTAAAGAATTTGTTGACGAAGCGGGCGATTTCCTATGCTAAACAGGAGCGTCGCTAGGCGCTATGCTGAAGCTTTTTTTAGCATTGCCCGTGAAGCTAATAAGATCGATGAGTACCAGGCAGAATTGGAAAGGGTTATAAAAAGTCTTGCTGAGGTTGAAGGCATGAAACAATATCTGGATCATCATCTCATTCCGGTCAAAGAGAAGAAGGATATGGTTGAGAAGATTTTCGGCAGTCAACTATCACCGATGACCATGAACTTTTTGCTTATGGTGATTGATAAAAGACGGGAAAGCTATTTGGAATTCATTTATAAAGAGTATGTAGATATGGCTGATGAATCCCGTGATATCAAAAAAGCAGAATTATTTGCCGCCCGGGACGTTCCCCAGCAGGAAATGGATGACCTGGCACAAAAACTGTCCAGTTCTACCGGCAAGAAGGTACTCTTAAAGCTGACGGTCGACCCGACGCTTCTCGGAGGAGCAAAGATACGCATGGGAGACCAGATAGTGGATGGTACGGCAGCTAAAAAACTGCAGATGTTAAAAGAGAAACTCAAGAACGCAAAGATAAGTTAATTCGATAGGGGTGAGCACGTAAATGAGTATTAGACCTGAAGAGATTAGCGCCATCCTGAAAGAGCAAATAGAGCGCTACCAATCCGAGGTCGAAGTCAGCAATGTTGGCTCAGTCATCTATGTAGGTGACGGTATTGCTCGAGTCTACGGATTACAGGGAGCTATGGCTGGCGAATTGTTGGAATTTACAGGGGGAACCTTCGGAATGGTTCTGAACCTGGAAGAAGATAATGTTGGTGCGGTTCTTTTAGGACCATATTATCATATTAAAGAAGGCGACATCGTCAAGGCTACCGGCAGAATCATGGAAGTACCTACCGGAAAAGCCATGCTGGGTCGCGTGGTAAATGCATTGGGACAACCTATCGATGGTAAAGGACCTATCAATACTGATACGTTCCGACCCATTGAACGTGTTGCACCAGGCGTTGTAACCCGTGCGCCGGTTAATCAGCCCATGCAGACCGGCTTGAAAGCAATCGACTCCATGGTCCCGATCGGCAGAGGCCAGCGTGAGTTGATCATTGGTGACCGTCAGGTTGGCAAGACTGCTATTGCCATTGACGCCATCATTAACCAAAAACACAAAAAAGATATGATTTGTATTTATGTAGGTATCGGTCAGAAGCAGTCCACCATTGCTGCAATTGCCACCAAACTGGAAGAAATGGGCGCTATGGATTACACCATTATCGTAGCTGCGACAGCTTCCGAACCTGCTCCGTTGCTTTATATCGCACCATATGCAGGGGTTGCCATGGCAGAGGAATTCATGGAAGGTGAAGACCATGCCGATGTTTTAATTATTTACGACGATCTTTCCAAGCATGCGGTAGCATATCGTGAAATGTCTCTGCTGCTCAGACGTCCACCCGGACGTGAAGCATATCCCGGAGACGTTTTCTATCTTCATTCACGTCTGCTGGAAAGAGCCTGCAAACTCAATGAAAATTATGGTGGCGGCTCCATTACTGCACTGCCAATCATTGAAACTCAGGCCGGTGACGTATCCGCGTATATTCCGACCAATGTTATTTCAATTACTGACGGTCAGATCTACCTGGAAACCGACTTGTTTTATGCCGGTCAAAGACCTGCAATCAACGCTGGTCTATCAGTCAGCCGCGTAGGTGGTAGTGCACAAACCAAAGCCATGAAATCAGTTGCCGGGCAGTTGCGTCTGGATCTGGCTCAGTTCCGTGAATTGGCTGCTTTTGCTCAATTCGGCTCTGACCTTGACAAAGCGACCCTGGCCAGACTAACCCGCGGTGAAAGAACTCTCGAAGTTCTGAAGCAGGGACAATACGTACCAATGCCAATGGAAGAACAGGTTCTAATGATTTACGCAGGTGTTAACGGCTATCTTGATGATATGCCTAAAAACAAAGTACAGGAATTTGAAGTTGATTTCCTGAAATTTATGCGTAGTGCCAATGCTGATGTTTTAGCTGCGATTCGGGACACCGGCAAACTTGACGATGCAACGCAAGGGAAGTTGGTTAAAGGCATTCAAGAGTTCAAATCAACTTTCGCAGTTTAGGTGGTGAGTGTAAATGGCAGGTGCAGGAGTAAGGGAATTTAAGCGTCGAATTCGTAGCGTTAAAAACACTCAACAGATTACCAAAGCGATGAAAATGGTATCTGCTGCTAAGTTGCGCAAAGCGCAGGAACAGGCTGAACAATCCCGGCCCTATACGGAAACATTGCAGGGCACCTTGGCCAGACTGGCCTCCTTGGCGACTGATGTACAGCATCCCCTACTGGTGACCAGGGACGAAGTCCGCAAGGTCGGGTATATAGTAATAACGGCTGATCGTGGCCTCTGTGGAGGTTACAATACCAATATTATTAAAACAGCCAATGATGCTATGGCATCTGACGAGAGAAAAGTTGAAAACGGCATTATTGCGGTAGGAAGAAAAACGCGAGATTTCTATCGCAAGCGCAAGGGTTTGGATGCTGAATATATCAATTTGGGAGACTCGATCAGCTATACAGATGCCAGGGAAATTGCTGAATACGTCATCAATGCCTATGAAAATGAGGAGCTTGATGAGGTATATCTGGTTTATGCCAAATTCATAAATATATTACGACAGATTCCAACCGTATCTAAATTACTACCCATCGAAAAAATTGAAGCGGAAGAAGAGACGGTCGAAAAATATGTAGAATACATTTATGAACCAAGTGCAGAGCTGATCCTTTTGACTTTATTGCCCAGATACGTTGGCAGTCAGATATATCATGCCATGCTGGAGGGTAAAGCCAGCGAACACGGCGCCCGTATGACGGCTATGGGCAACGCTACCCAGAATGCAGGAGAAATCATTGAAGCGCTGACCATGCATATGAATAAGGTCAGACAGTCGGCCATAACCGACGAAATACTGGATATTGTTGGAGGCGCCGAAGCTCTCAATAAAGGAGGAAAGTAGAGAATGGCGAATGTAACCTATGGAGAGGTAACTCAGGTTATCGGCGCGGTTGTGGACGTCAGGTTCAAACCGGGCGAGTTACCGGATCTAATGAACGCTATTACCATAAAATCAACAGACCAGGACAGTAATGTCAAGGTCACGGATGGACTCGAGGTAACCCTGGAAGCCATGCAGCTGCTTGGTAATGACACTGTTCGCTGCGTTGCTTTAAGTCCTACTGACGGAATCATGAGAGGCATGAAAGCTACGAATACAGCTGCTGCCATCAAGGTTCCGGTCGGTGATGGATGTCTGGGCCGTATTCTGAACGTTCTCGGAAAAGAAGTAGATGATGCCGGTCCGGTTAATGCCACCGATTACTGGGAAATTCATCGTAATCCCCCGCCGCTGACAGATCAGTTGCCGGCGACAACCATGCTGGAAACCGGTATCAAAGTTGCCGACCTGATTTGCCCTTATGCCAAAGGAGGTAAAATTGGTCTGTTCGGTGGAGCCGGCGTTGGCAAGACAGTTATCATTCAGGAATTGATCAGAAACATTGCTTATGAACATGGGGGCTATTCAGTATTTGCCGGCGTGGGTGAGCGTACCCGTGAAGGCAACGATCTCTGGGGGGAAATGGTTGAATCCGGGGTTATTGATAAATGCGCCCTGATTTTCGGTCAGATGAACGAACCGCCTGGAGCCCGTCTGCGGGTTGCCTTGACTGGATTGACTGTTGCGGAATATTTCCGTGATATCGGCGGGCAGGACGTGCTGATATTTATCGACAACATTTTCCGTTTTGCCCAGGCAGGCAACGAGGTGTCAGCTCTGCTGGGACGTATGCCGTCAGCCGTTGGTTACCAGCCTACACTGGCAACTGATATGGGTCTTTTACAGGAGCGTATAACTTCAACCCGTAAGGGTTCCATCACTTCCGCCCAAGCGGTTTATGTACCAGCCGATGACTTGACCGACCCTGCACCGGCTACAACATTTGCTCACTTGGATGCGACAACTACGCTTTCGCGTGCGATTTCAGAGTTGGGTATCTATCCGGCGGTTGATCCACTGGATTCTACCTCCCGCATACTGGACCCGCAGATCGTTGGAAGCAAGCATTATCAGGCTGCTCGCGGCGTGCAGCAGATTCTGCAGAGATATAAAGAACTGCAGGATATCATCGCTATCCTGGGTATGGATGAATTATCTGATGAGGATAAATTAATTGTTGCCCGGGCCAGAAAGATTCAGCGCTATCTGTCCCAGCCCTTCCATGTTGCGGAACAGTTTACCGGCAGACCAGGTATCTATGTGCCGGTAACCGAAACAGTAGAATCTTTTACACAGGTTCTGGCTGGCAAACATGATGCACTTTCGGAAGAAGCGTTTTATATGATGGGTAATATCGATACGGTATTGGCAAATGCAAAAAGATTGGAGGGGTAGTCTGTGGCGGACAACACCTTCATGGTTGAAATTGTTACTCCGGAACAGATTCTCCTTAAAGATGAAGTTCAATTTCTGGTGGTTCCGGAACTTAATGGTGAGTTGGGCGTTTTGAAAAACCATGCTCCCATGATAGCAGCACTGGAGATTGGAGTTCTGAGATACACTGATCCGGCAGGCAAAGTTAAAAAAATAGCTCTGAGCGGCGGGTTTATGGAAGTCATCTATAATGAAGTCCGTGTATTGGCTGAAACGGCTGAACAGGGATCGGAAATAGATGTTCTAAGAGCCAAGGCGGCTAAAGAAAGAGCAGAAAAAAGACTGCAGTTAAAGGATGAAAATATTAATCATGGTCGCGCGGAAATGGCGATGAGAAGAGCTATGACCAGATTAAAAGCAGCAGATGCCCTTATAAAGGAATAAGAGACCTTTTATAAAGCCGGAAGGGAATACCTTCCGGCTTTAGGTTATAAACCGTTTGGCATATTCTATAAAACGTAATATACTATATATGAATATTACAATTCGTGATATAGTATGCTGTGTAAAATTATGCTGATATTTGGGCAAAAATAAAGAGGTTATTTGCTGTGGATAAAATTACTTTGCTAAAGGCGCTGATAATTGCCATAACGGTTTACTACCTCATGAAGGGCATACTATACCTGATTCTTTGGCAGGTATTGTCCAAAGCAGAAGAGAACAGCAAAGAAAGAGCCCAAAAAGCCAAAAGCATCGTTATGGAACAGCGCCGTAAGAGAGATGAACGCGAAGCGCAACTGGCCAAGGAACGGAACGAAAGGAAGAACTATTAGAGATTGTTCCGGGCATTATGGAATGCACTAACCAATCGAAAAATTTCTCCAGAATGGGTGGTATATATGGAAGATCTGCAAATTAAATTTATCGTTTTGATCGCTTTGGTTTTCCTAATAACTGCCGGCTTTTGTATATTGATCTGGCAGCAAACCAAAAGATTTGAAAAAAAGGCGCTTATAGCCAAACAACGTCAAAAGGAATATGAAAAAGAATTACGCCTAAAAATGCAAGCAGAAAAACGGTCCCAACAGGAAAAAACAGCTTCCATAAACGAAGATACGGGGAAAGCTTGATTTAAATAAAATTTTGATTAGCCGGTTATAATTAAATAATAATGCAAAAAACCTGACCTGGTCAGGTTTTTTTGTGCATAAGGAAGATATTTCGGCCGAAGTTATCCTTACTCGAAAACCCAGTGAGAATATCCCCCAGTAAATATGTCAATAATTACAAGCAAGTCATTATGGACGGGGGGAGAGCGGTGAAAAAAATATTAATTTATCTCCTGGTTTTCATTATTTTATGCTATTTGGTTGATACTGGGATTAATCAATCAATTGCCAGGCAAATTGATAATCGTTCACCATATTGTCTATCATTTGCATCTATCGGTGCAAATTTGCTCGAATCTAGATTAGATAGTTGGGCAAAAATAAAAACAGCAGAAAATTATTATGAACTGGATCAAGAATTAATTAATATTTTAAATTTGCTCAATTTGCCAGTGCAGGAATCAGCAATCAAACATAAGCAGGAGCAGGGCAAACTTATAGTGAATTACCAAACTGTCCAAAATCAGACGGATTATCTTATCAGCCTTCAAACTGAAAATCACGCGACCTATTTCTTGTTAACTGCCATTTCCCGCCAAGGTGATCTTTTATTACGCAACCATGAAAAATTATTGAAACAAAGATACCAAAGCAAATCCTATTTTCAGTACAAAGGAATAATAAATGCTCGTCCCGGTTCGGATGGACGTCAAAAAATATTACATGTCATATGTAAGTGTTTGCATGCCCAGGAAAGGGATGTTTATTCTTCACAAGATATGGTCAGTATGGCAACATTCAGTCCGATATTACTGGAAGAATATGATCAGGTTGAGCTGGCCGGTGAAATTTATAATCTTCAAATGGCCATTCACAATGATAGCAATAAAAATCAGAGTTATGTCTATTTAGGAATTCCTCTGCTGCTGAATGATTATTAAGGAG
>CAZRMB010000001.1:0-38554 GCA_964600925.1 uncultured Syntrophomonas sp. | reverse complement strand
GAGCATTGATTTTTGGAAGATTATTAATTAACTGGCTTTTTAGTGTTGCGGCGGTTGTTGTTACAGTGAGCTTGAACAAAAAACTGCGGCACAAATTCTTCGTCCATTCTCAATTGATTTTCTGGCATTTTAACCGCGAGCAGAGGTAAATTAATGTGTCCAAACCGGAAAGAGAACCCGCCATTTTTTCTTTCTTTTACCTCTTCCGAATCTGATTCTTCCGCTCAATGGTGTCGCGAGTGCACAAGAGCAAGTCACGATTTCCCATAAGTTGACTTGACTTTCCATAATAATTTCATTAAACAATGTCGCACTCATAGCGAGAATTTACAAGTTTATTAACGAATTTCCCTGACAGTTTCGCAACAGGTTCAAGAGGCAAAAAATGGCAACCACAATTACACAGAATAAACACTTTCTCATTCCCGTAATACTTTGCGGTGGTGCAGGTACCCGTTTATGGCCTTTGTCTCGGGATGAATACCCCAAACAACTCCTGCCCCTGGCGGGAACGGAGACGATGCTTCAGGCGACTATAAGGCGCCTTGACGGCTTTGTATGTGCAAATGTAGACCTGGCTTCGGCTCCGATAGTTGTTTGCAATGAGGACCATCGTTTCCTTGTCGCGGAACAAATCAAGGAAACGGGCAGTGAAGAAGTTTCTATTATCCTCGAACCTTGCGGGCGTAATACCGCTCCGGCTCTGACCGTTGCCGCACTCAGCGCAACCAAAAGCGGTCAGGACCCTCTCTTGCTGGTTATGCCTGCCGATCATGTTGTGGAGGACCAAACAGCCTTTCACCAAACCGTCCAGCGGGGCATTGCTCCTGCCCTTGCCGGGGCGATGGTAACTTTTGGTATCGTTCCTGTCCGGCCGGAAACGGGTTATGGTTATATTCAGGTGGACCGTCATAACCCCGTTGCTGATCGGGTTTTTCCGATTATCCGGTTTGTCGAGAAGCCGGATCGCGCCACGGCCGAAGCCTATCTAACCACTGGCGATTATTGTTGGAACAGCGGTATGTTCCTATTACGGGCCGGGACATGGCTTAAGGCTCTGGAGCAACTTCAACCGGCAATGCTGACTGCCTGCTGTACTGCCTTTGACCGGGGAAATCGTGGCCTGGATTTTCAGCGGCTGGATCGTGAGATCTTTTCCGCCTGTCCGGCCGATTCCATCGATTACGCGGTTATGGAAAAGATTACCGCCTTATCTGATTTAGCGATCCGCGGCGTCATGGCGCCGCTGGATGCGGGATGGTCCGATGTCGGAGCCTGGGACGCTGTCTGGCAGATCGGTAAAAAAGATGAATATGGCAACACCACCCAAGGGGATGTTCTCCTCGAAAATTCACAAGAATCCCTTATAGTGTCTACATCACGTCTTGTATCCTGTGTGGGTATTGACCGTATGATCATTGTTGAAACTCCGGATGCCGTCCTGATAGCAGATAAGGAAAAAGTCCAAGACGTAAAAAAAATTGTTATTGCCCTGAAGGCAAAGGGGCGGCGGGAAGGAGTCTCACACCGGAAGGTTTTTCGTCCGTGGGGATGGTATGATTCTCTGAATAAGGGAGAAGGCTTTCAGGTTAAGCGCATTATGGTCAATCCTGGTGCAATTCTCAGCCTGCAAATGCACCAACGTCGTTCGGAACACTGGATTGTGGTGCGAGGAACTGCCAAAGTTACCCTCGGAGAAGAGACACGTTTACTTACTGAGAATCAATCTGTTTTTATTCCTGTCGGTGAAAAACACCGTGTAGAAAACCCCGGAAAGATTCCTCTGGAAATAATTGAAGTCCAATCAGGAACATATCTTGGAGAAGACGACATAGTTCGACTGGAAGACCGATACGGACGTGAATAAAAAGGCGATCAAGGTATGATTCCAGATTGGTAATTTGTTCCACCGGCGCAATGTTTTAGAAAATGGAAATTAATCCTTAACAATATTAATAAGGAAAAATAACATGACTTCCTATGCCCAGAAAATAGCTCTGATTACCGGCGTCACTGGCCAGGACGGTTCCTATTTGGCCGAGTTCCTGCTTGAAAAAGGTTATATTGTTCATGGAATAAAACGTCGAGCCAGTCTCTTTAATACGCAGCGGGTCGATCACATCTATCAAGACCCCCACATCGAAAATGCTAATTTCAAAATGCATTACGGCGATCTCACAGATACCAGCAACCTGGTGCGGATCATACAACAGACACAGCCCAATGAAATTTATAACCTTGGTGCGCAAAGCCATGTAGCAGTAAGCTTCGAAAGTCCCGAATACACTGCTGATGTTGACGCTATCGGCACCTTGCGTATCCTGGAAGCCATCCGCATCCTTGGTTTGGAAAAAAAAACGCGCTTCTATCAGGCCAGTACCAGTGAGCTCTTCGGCTTGGTGCAGGAGGTTCCGCAGAAAGAAACTACCCCATTCTATCCTCGCAGTCCTTACGCAGTGGCCAAGATGTACGCCTACTGGATCACCATTAATTACCGGGAGGCGTATGGTCTCTATGCCTGCAACGGCATCCTCTTCAACCACGAAAGTCCGCGTCGTGGTGAAACATTTGTTACTCGCAAGATCACCCGAGGATTGGCCAACATCAAAGAAGGACTGGAAGAGTGCCTTTATATGGGCAACATTGACTCTCTGCGCGACTGGGGGCATGCTAAAGATTATGTACGCATGCAATGGCTGATGCTGCAGCAGGAACAGCCGGAAGACTTTGTCATTGCTACAGGTATTCAATATAGTGTACGGCAATTTATTGAAAAAGCGGCTGCGGCGCTTGGCATGCAATTATGCTGGGAAGGGGAAGGTGTTCATGAAGTTGGCTATTGGATCAACCCGCCAACAGGATCCGGCTGTTCCCGAAAGAAAGCCATTATCCGTATTGATCCCCGCTACTTCCGTCCTACCGAAGTTGAAACCCTGCTTGGGGATCCCAGCAGGGCAAAAAAGAAACTGGGCTGGGAACCGGAGATAACTCTCGACCAGATGATAGAAGAAATGGTTGCCTGTGATCAGGCTCAAGCCAGACAACATGCGTTGCTGGTGAAGAATGGTTATCAAGTTACAGTCTCCGTTGAATAAAAAAACTGGAAAAGAGCAATTGTTGGAAAAGCATCTTGGGCGGAATGGGCGCTTACTTAAAAATATTTGACTTCTTCAATTAGTTTATATATGTACAACGCGTTCGGCTATTTGATCATGCAAGCGTCGATGAATGGTTACGGCCTTTTCCCGAAATATTATTCCATTCCCAAGATCAATGATGATATCGCGGCGGCGAGGAAACTGTGTCATAAATAGTTGCTGTTATAGTCATCATACTGGCGAAGGCTGGTATCCGGAACGTTTTAAAATACCGGATCCCCATGTCTACAAACCGTGTCGTTAATAAAAAGATATTTCCTGCATATTACGTATGGTGTGTCGCCGCCGGTGGGAGTGCAAGGGGTGGGTGTCCTTGATATGGCCGTAATTTTAATCAGTTAAATATAAAAGCACTCGATCTGTCTCCGTCATTACGTAATAATTCCGCCGGTGGAGCCAATATCAGGAAAATAATAAAAAAATGGCACTTGAATTGGAATAGGAATTGCTTGCAAAAACAATATAGGGGTGTATTAAGATACACCCGTTTTAGTTAGAGAGGTTACAAGAGTAAGAAAATGGATTTAGGACTTCTGAGTTTATTAATGATTGCCCGGCATCATGGCATTGCTGCAGATGAAGCCCAGTTGCGGCATGAGTTCGGTCAGAAACTGTTTACGGTGGAAACGATTCTTTTAGGCGCCAAGCGTCTGGGGATGACGGCCAGGCTCGTTACACAGGACCCGGATCGGCTGGACCGTGCGCCTTTGCCTGCCGTCGCCTTGGATAAGGAAGGAAACTTCTTCATCGCCGTACAATATGGTTATGACGGCGGAGACAAAACCAAACCCAGAATGATCATCCAGCAGCCCGGTACCTCCACAGCTAAAGTTCTGACCCAGGAGGAGTTCCTGGAGCTTTGGTCGGGCCAGTTCATTTTCTTTACTTCCAAAATGACTTACCTGCGCGATCTCTCGAAGTTCGATTTCAGCTGGTTTATTCCGGCAATCGTCAAGTACCGGAGGCTGTTGGGCGAGGTCATGTTGATTTCCTTTGTACTCCAACTCATCGGCCTGATAACCCCTCTCGGTTTTCAAGTGGTGATGGACAAAGTTCTGGTCAATCGCGCCATGCAGACACTCACCGTCATCGGCGTCGCATTACTTTGCGCCGCTCTCTTTGATGCCGTTCTTTCCGGAATCCGTACCTGGATCTTTGCCCATACCAGCAGCAAGATTGATGTTGAACTGGGGGCAAGGCTCTTCCGGCATCTGCTCTCTCTGCCGCTCGGCTATTTCCAGGCCAGACGAGTCGGCGATTCGGTGGCGCGTGTTCGTGAGCTGGAAAATATTCGCTCGTTCCTCACCGGAAACGCCATCACATTGGTGATGGATGTCATCTTCTCATTTGTCTTTATCGGCGTCATGTACATATACAGTCCCGCCCTTACGCTGATAGTTGCGCTCTCCATTCCGGTGTATTTCATTATATCGATGGCCCTGATTCCAATGTTGCGCGACCGTCTGAATGAGAAATTCAATCGCGGCGCGACCAACCAGGCCTTTCTGGTAGAGTCGATCACCGGGATCAACACGCTCAAGTCAATGGCTGTGGAGCCGCGCTGGTTCGATAACTGGGAAAAGCAACTCGCTTCCTACGTGTCCGTCGGTTTGAGCGCCAATAACATCTCCATGCTTGCCACTACCGGAATCACTATGGTCAGCAAGCTTGTGACCGTGGGCATCATCTGGATGGGCGCGTCCCTCGTGGTGGAAGGCAAATTGACCATCGGCCAGCTTGTTGCTTTCAACATGCTTTCCGGCCAGATATCCGGCCCCATCGTGCGCATCGCGCAACTGTGGACATCGTTCCAGCAGGTTGGTATTTCCATGGAGCGGCTGGGAGATATTCTCAATGCGCCGCTGGAAGTCGTCGGCCAGAAAACCCGTATCCCCCGCCTGGCGGGCGCTATCGAGTTCGACAAGGTGACTTTTCGCTACCGGCCGGACGCTCCGGATGTTCTGCGCAGTGTCAATCTAAAGATTGTCCCGGGGGAAGTGATCGGTATTGTCGGCCGCTCCGGTTCAGGGAAAAGTACGCTTGCCAGGCTGGTTCAACGGCTGTACGTGCCGAATCTAGGCCGTGTTCTTATTGACGGGCAGGACCTTGCTATTATCGATACCACCTCATTGCGTCAGCAGTTGGGGGTTGTTTTGCAGGAAAACGTCCTTTTTACCGGTTCCATCCGGGATAATATTGCTTTGGCCAATCCCGCCTTGCCCATCGAACCGATTATCGAAGCGGCGAAGATGGCCGGGGCGCATGATTTCATCTGCGAACTGCCGGAAGGCTATGACACCAAAGTCGGAGAACATGGTTCTTCCTTGTCCGGCGGACAGTGCCAGAGAATCGCGATTGCCAGGGCGCTGATCACTAATCCCCGCATTCTGATTTTCGATGAGGCCACCAGCGCCCTGGATTATGAATCGGAAAGGGTGATTCAGCAGAATATGCAAAATATCTGTGCGGGGCGTACGGTGTTGATCATTGCTCATCGGCTTTCCGCCGTCCGTCATGCGAACCGCATTCTGGTCATGGAACGGGGAGAAATCGTCGAACAAGGTTCGCATGAGGAATTAGTGGCGATGAAGGATGGTATTTACGCCCATTTGAATCAGTTACAATTTGGATTGCAGGACAGCAGACTGCAGGTGGTGAAGGAAAAATGAGTATTAAACACAGGTTGGAGGCCCAATTGTTGCTCCTCCGCCATTATCGGAATACTTTCGCGCATTTCTGGAAAAATCGGGATCGGCTGGGAGGCAATCTCTTCACGGAGGATGAAGCGGAATTTTTGCCTGCCGCCTTATCACTGCAGGAAAAACCGGTTTCCCTGGCCTCGCGATGGGCAGCCGGAGTTCTTATGGCATTGGTTGCTGCTCTGTTTATCTGGGCAATTTTCGGCCGTATGGACATCATTGTGAGTGCGACCGGCAAAATAATTCCCAGTGCACGCACAAAAACCATAGCCTCTATTGAAGTGGCCAGTGTCAAAGCACTCTATGTCGAAGAAGGGCAGCCGGTCAAAAAAGGAGATGTGCTGATTGAACTGGATGCCAGTGCGGCCTCCGCTGATCAGGAAAAGGCGATGAACAGCACGGAACAGGCGCTTTTGCAGGTAGCGAGATCGCAGGCGCTGATTGCGGCGATTGACAGCCTTAAACCGCCGAAGCTCGGAGCCGTTAGCGGCGTTTCGTCCGAAAAACTGCAGGAGGCGCAAAAACATGTGACCGGCCAATTTCAGGATTTTATCACCAAGCTCCGACGAATTGACGGAGAGATCCGCACTTACACTCAGGCCCTGCCTCTGGCGACACAACAGGCTGCGGATTACAAGGAACTGGCCAAAACCAATGACGTTTCCCGGCACGCGTATCTGGAAAAAGAGCAGGTACGGATCGAGCTGGATGGTAAACTAATGGATGCAAGAAACCGGCGCGCCGCTCTGATTGCCGAAATGAAGCGCTCAGCCTACGATGCCCGGACGGAAGGAGAAAGAATTGTTGGGGTTTCTCAGCCTGATGTTCAACGGGCGGCTTTTCACCGCAGGTTGCTTAAACTTGTTGCCCCGGTGGATGGCACGGTTCAGCAATTGCAGGTGCATACCGTCGGAGGAGTGGTGCCCGCAACCCAGCCGTTGATGTTGATCGTTCCCAGGGAAGATCACATTGAAGTTGAAGCCATGGTGCAAAATAAGGATATCGGATTTGTCAAAGAAGGCCAGGCCGCCGCAGTCAAAGTCGAGGCCTTTCAATACACCAAGTACGGCCTGATTCCCGCCCGCGTGACCCACATCTCACGCGATGCCGTCAAAGATGAGAAGATGGGATTGCTGTATTCAGTCATTGTGACGCTTGAAAAATCTTTCATCACAGTCAATGGCCGCGATATCAAGTTGATTCCGGGCATGTCCGTTGCTGTGGACATCAAGACGGGAGATCGTCGCGTCATTGAATATGTCTTGAGTCCGCTCATCCAACTCCAAAGGGAGAGTCTGCGTGAACGTTAACCTGAGGGTTTTGAAGAAGGCGCTGACACAACTGAATCAGCAACTCACATTTGTCAGTCCCGCGAATGCAGGAATCCGGTATTATCAAAAATTTGCTGGATTCCGGGTCAAGCCCGGAGTGACGAAAAAAGGAGTGTTGAAAAGGTCTTTAAGCGCGGTGGCAATGGCAATAGTTGTGGCGGTGCTGGCTTCTCAAGCGCCTGCCTTTGGTTTTGAACTCTATCCCTTCTTTGACGACCCGTTGTATACCAAACCCGATGTGCTTAAAAAAGGTGTCATCCTGCCGGGAGATAAGGCGCCGTATTCCTGCCCGGCGCTGCAGGATTTTTCCCGTCCGCTCTCATTGGGAGAGGCGGTGGATATTGCGCTGTGTAATAACCCGCAAATCAAATCCTCCTGGGCGAATATCAAAGTTCAGGCCGCAGCCGTCGGTGAGGCGCGCGCCGCCTATCTGCCTACCGTGAATGGATCGTTGAACCGAACAAAGGACAAGATAGATTATTCCGACAGCCGCTATCCCGACAGCGACATCTATCGAACCACGTTTCAGGGGGGATTTTACTGGCGCCTCTTTGATTTCGGGGGCCGGGGAGCCGGCCGTCGGGCGGCCGACAGTTTATTAGCCGCAGCGCTGGCCAGCCACAATGCCACCCTGCAGCAGGCATTGTACGATGTAACGCAGGCCTATTTTGACGCCATGGCGGCCAGGGCAGCTCAGAAAGCAGCAACGGAAAGTGAAGAGATCGCCCGGGCCATTCTGAATTCCGCAAAAGTACGTGAAGAAAGAGGGGCCATTGCTCAAAGCGACCGGTTGCGGGCGACAACTGCTCTGGCCAATGCTGAATTAGAACTTAATCGTGCTCATCGCGATTACGGCAAAGCACTGGCCGTACTGGGACAGATTCTGGGAGTGGCGGGCAATACCGTAATATTAATGCCGGAAGATCTTCCCGAAAATGCCGGCCAGATCGGCAGGGACTTAAACAGTTGGATGGAAGAGGCACAAAAAAATCATCCCGCCATTGTTGCGGCCAGGGAAGAGGTTAAGGCGGCTCACAATAAGGTCACGGTAGCTCGTTCGGCCGGTCTGCCGACAGTTAATTTTTCCGCGAACTACTACAAAAACACCAAGCCAGGCGAAGCCGTTACCCAGACGGAAGCAACGGAGACTACCATGGGGATTGGCTTGAACATACCTTTATTCGATGGATTTTCCAATACTTATAAGATTCGGGGTGCCGAGGCCCAGGTGAAGCAGAAAACAGCGGCGTTGGCGGATACTGAAAACCGGATTGCCCGGGAACTTATCAGGGCTTACGTCGATGCCACCTTTGCTCTGAAGAATCTCGATGCCTCCGCTAATCTGCTAAAAGCAGCCCGGGAATCATTAACCGTTTCGCGGCGTCGCTATAACAAGGGGGCCGCCGATATTACGGAGGTTCTTAATACGCAATCGAATCTGTCCGATGCAGGACGTGAACGCGTTCGTTGTCTGGCCGAATGGCATTCCGCGCGCTTAAGGCTCCTGGCCAGCGCCGGCCGGATGGGAAGATCGGCTGCCCTGGCGGAAAAATCGGCCCGCTGCGAGGAAAAATAAAAAAAACAATAAATAACTTAAATATGCATTAAAAATGAAAATTTTTACTTGACATGTACTTAAGTTGGTACTATTAATACACTTTAAAGCGATCGGCTACGCCCCCTTGCATTTAAAATATTTAGCCAGCTCAATAAACTGAGTATTTGCTTGACATTTTGTTTTGAAGGTGTAAAGAAAACTATAACCCTGCCGATATAGGGTATAATTTAATTAATGCTGGTGCAGCGCGTCTAACGCTTCTTTATATAAAGTATATGCAGCATTGCTGCATATTATGTGCATTTCATGGTGTGCCAGGCGTATAAGGAATATCTGACGCACTACACTAGATTCCAGTGTAAACAAGAGTTATGATTTTAAAGAGTGTTCAAAATATATCTCTGTTTGCAACAGAGAACTTCTATAGAGTTATATTAAACATCTCGAAGGGAGGTTGGAATAGCAAATAACTTATTGAAAATACTGTTATAAAAACCTAATGGTGTAAGGCGAGGGGTGTCTGGCAAAACGGCGTCAGTTTAGAACAAAATCTAAATTTTTTTAAATACAGGAGGAATAATAATGGCTTTAACTACAAGTGATCAAGTTCAAGAATTGTATATAGCGTATTATGGGCGTCCGGCTGATCCGGAGGGATTGGAATATTGGACAAATCAAGCAGATAGTTTGGGTGGCGTAAGTGCAATAGTCAATGCTTTTGGTTTTTCCCCGGAGGCCACTGCTCTGCACGAAGGGATGAGTACCGAGCAATTGGTTGAAAGTCTTTACGAGCAGCTCTTCTCTCGCACGGCCGAGCTGGAGGGTCTGCAATACTGGTCCGGTCAGATTAAGTCTGGTGCATTGAACCTGCAAAACCTTGCGTGGACAATGATAAATTCTACCTCAGCTGCGGACGCCGCTGTGGTTGCCGAAAAGCTGAAGGCTGCCAATGCATTTACTGCGGCCGTTGACACCTCCGAAGAGTATATTGCCTACGGCCACAATGGCTCCCTCCCCTTGGATACCGGCCGTACCTGGCTGTCTTCCGTCAAAGATGCCACTTCCGAGGCTGCCGCGGAAGCCACGATTGACAGCACTTTAAGCCAGATTGTGGCCGGGAGCGGGGCGAATGTTGGTGAAAACTTTGTACTCACTACAGCTATTGATAACGTTCTTGGTACTGCCAAAAACGACACCATTATAGGTTCTATGGACGATTCAGGATCCGATTCTGTTTACACAGTCAACCCGGGCGATACAATTAACGGCAACGGAGGAAATGACACCTTCAAGGTTATCATGAATGAGTACGACTCTGACTTTCATTTGAATGCTGTTAGCATTTCCAATGTGCAGAATCTGCTGATTAGTGACCCCACTGATTATTTTGATTCGTATATTTATCTTGATCCTGCCAATACATTTACGAGTGTTACATTGGAAGGTACTTATGATGCAGAAATCTATGGCATCAATGAAGGTACGGCAGCGAAGTTTGTAGTGGATCCGGGTACCGGTGACTATCAATACGGATATTTTGAGTACAATCCCACTACCGCTGCCACAGTTACATTTAATGATACTTTTCAAGGTAACGCAGGAAGTAATTATTATAATTATGCAGAGTTTGATCATGGTTATAATGACGGGTATGAAAATGGCCTGGCCAATGCCACCACGATTAATTCTACGTTGAATCTTCTTAATTTAAATTCGGCAAATGGATACTATGATTGGGCTGAACAGTATATTTATGCGGGAAATGCGGGAAATGCGAATGCTGTGATTACTGCAAACGTCAATGTTCAGAATGCTACCTCAGATGGAAGCGAATACAGCGGCGCGGACGTTTATATTTACCAGGAAGGTACCGCTACGGTAACTGCCAATATCAACATCGCCAACTCCGATTCCGTCTATCTGGATGTCTATGCGGACGAAAATGGATATGGTACGGTTTCGCCCACGGGTGTCGCCAATATTACCCTGTCAAATGTTACAGATACTTATGATGGCTCGGAAATTTATTTGGAGGACTTCGGTACCGTCAATGTCACGGTGAATGGTGCATCCAAATTTGATGAATTGGCTTCTTATTCAAGCTCTGGAGCAGATTATACTTCCCAGGCCATAAATATAGTTGCCAATGCCGATTTGACCTTGGAATCCTTGGATGTAGCGGATGAAGGAAGTGATCTCGTTACCATATCCGGCGCCGGCAATGTCACTATTAATGACTATGACGGTACTTATGATGCTTTATCAACCACCGTCAGTGACAAGATCGATGCTTCCGCCTTGACGGGGAATTTATATGTTGAAGTTTCAGAACCAATTAACTCAATTATCGGCGGCAGCGGCGACGATACCATCATTGCCGATGATGTAACAACTTTCGGCGACGCAACCCAGGGCGGTCTTGTCCTCACCGGCGGCAGCGGAACTGACACGGTTGGCTTCTACCAGGCAGATTATACAGGTACGATTGCTGCAGGTTCTGCCACTGCACGTGCCGGGATCAGCGGCTTCGAAGCATTGGCTCTGGTGGATGCATTGGGCACGGCTACTTACGATCTGTCCGCAATCAGCGGCATTGCCAGCTTTACGGCGATGGACGGTATTGCTGCCGGTAATACAGCCACGGTCAGCAATATCGGTGCCGATGCGACAATCACGCTGGCCGGTGATTTGGTAGCCAATAACGGCGCTCTGAGCGGTACATTGAAGACCGACGGTACGAACGACAGAACGACCTTGGTGTTGAATTCTGACTTTGCTGATAATAATGATACTACCGCTGATGCTACGGCTGTTTCCAGTACGGTGGATCTATCTGAAGTTGAAAAGCTGACTGTTAACGCTACGGGTAATCAAACAGCTATATTTACACCGGTAACAGGCTACAAGGCAGATTATGTTGACTATACCCTGGGCCTGACCGATGATTCATTGCAGGCACTGACCATTACCGGTGACCAGAAACTGGAATTCACTTCCGCTATAACCCAACTGAAACTGGCCTCTATTGACGCTTCCGCTAACACTGGTGGCGTAACCATTGATGCCAGTGCAGCCGATACGACTGCCAACGGCGCCGTAGCGCTGACCATCAAAGGGTCCGCAACGGCAGCCAATACCTTAACCGGTACGCAGAATGTGGACACCATTAGCGGTGGCGCCAAGGCTGATACGATTACCGGCGGTTTAGGTGGAGACACGCTGACAGGCGGAGCCGGGAACGATACCTTCATTTATGCTTCGGCCAGTGAATCGACAATTACCGCTGGCGAGACGGACACCATTACTGATTTTAGTGCCAATACTGTTGGTGATGCAACTACCGGCGCGGTTCAGGCAAATGCTGATTCGACAAAGTGGACCGGCGATGTTATTGATTTGTCGGCGGTTCCAACGCTTATTGCGTCGCAAATCAAGGTCGGTGTATACACCAACGCGGCTGATTGCCTCACGTTTATCGCAAACGACTCATCGGTTCCGGGCTTTGCCTATGCTGCTCTTGACTCAAGCACCGGCGCTCTCTACCTCGACACTAACAATGATCAAGTAGCTGATATGTACATGAAACTGACAGGTGCAACAACCATCACGGCTGCAGCATTCAAGATGGCGTAAGGGTATTATAAGATTATTGGAAAAAGTTGAGGAAAGACATCAGCCTCAGCCTTTTCTGCTCTAACCTAAAGACCTCGCCCCTGCATTGGGGGGTGAGGTCTTCATTTAAAATCTACTATGTATATTCCGTAGGTATTCCGGGGACATAATACAGATTATTCTTGACATCCGATCACGAAGTTGATGCCCGATTATTATTCCAATTATTCGTAATATCTTTATAGCATGCATACAAAATAGAACTTTTCTGAAAACCATGCTATTATAAATCAACTTGAATGATAAAGGTTGCTGATAATAGATGTGAAGGAGGCAAAATTAATGGAGATGTTGAAGACTGAGGTAATGAGCGCTATTTAAAAATCTATAGAGGCATGGGGTACGATTAGTGATGCTTGAGAAACTCTTCTATGGTCAGGCCGATGTCTCGGGCAATCTGACGTAAGAGGATGGGAGAAATGTCTCTCCCCTGATGACATGGTACCGTGGTTCCTCTTCCGTCAGGGTGGCGAAATTGTTTATGGCTGCCCCTCTGGCGCGTTTCTTTAAATCCGTGACGTTCAAGAATGGTGATGACTTCCGATGGCTTCAGTACGGCATTGGATCCCATATCAAGCCACAATCACGCTCTGAGTTCCAACAAATTCCGCTTCCAGTTCCGGCTCCCCATCCTCAAGAAGTAGTTCTACAACCTCTTTCAGGTTGCGATTAAGCTCGTCCAATGTTTCACCTTGGGAATGGGCACCGCGTAGTCCCGGAATGTATCCGACGAAAAGCCCTGTGTCGGGACATTTTTCAATTACAGCAGTATAGACCCTCAAGTTTCCTCTCCTTTCTAAATTAAATAAAACGATTTAAACACCATTATATGCTGTAAATGTATGAAAACTTCCGAGATGTCAAGGGTTAAAGTGATCCCGGATATAATCCGGGTATATTCCGGGGACATAATACAGATATTTCTTGACATCCCTCCACAAGGCAGCTGACCATTTACAATGGCTCGTATTTAATCCTTTATCTTCTTTTAATCTTAAAATTGACATGATAGATGGAATGATGGTAATAAATGATTAAGTAAAAATGGCAAAAGATTAGATATTATTGTTATTTAGTTTAAGTGGGTTATGAGTAAAGTCGGGGCCGTTGTTACTAAGACAACTAATTATTATATAATATGCTAAAGGGACGCAGGTATGGAATTTGAGTGGGACCCTAAAAAAGCTATTTCCAACGCTAGAAAACATAATGTTTCGTTTCAGGAAGCAGCGTCAGTCTTTGGAGACCCGTTGGCAATTACATTTGAAGACCCGGATCACTCCATGGATGAAAACCGATGGATCACTTTTGGCAGGTCTCTCCAGAAGAGATTACTCATTGTCTCCCACACGGAACGTGGAGACCGAACAAGGATCATAAGTGCGCGTCTGATGAATCGCAAGGAGATAAATATCTATGAAGAAAGTTAAAGAATCTGACGAACTTCGTCAGGAGTATAAACGTGAGGATTTAGGCAAGGGAATCCGCGGCAAGTATTTTGAGGCTTACCAAAAAGGCACTAACTTGGTGCTCCTCAGTCCCGATGTGGCAAAGGTATTTTCTACAGAAGCAGCCGTTAATGAGGCATTGAGGTCCCTGATTAATGTCGCACAAAAATCAATAGGTCTTACAAAATCCCCAGCCGGACACTCGAAAAAGTTGCCTGCTAATTAGCCTTCCATAGTCCGGAGGTATTCCGGGGCGTATTCCGGGGACATAATACCGATTATTCTTGACATCCGATCACGAAGTTGATGCCCGATTATTATTCCAATTATTCGTAATATCTTTATAGCATGCATACAAAATAGAACTTTTCTGAAAACCATGCTATTATAAATCAACTTGAATGATAAAGGTTGCTGATAATAGATGTGAAGGAGGCAAAATTAATGGAGACATTGAAGGCTGAAGCAATGAGTGCTATTTCAAAATTGCCGGAATCAGCAAACATTGATGATATAATGTATGAGCTTTATGTCATCGATAAGGTCAAAAAAGGTCAAGAAGCCGCAGAACGCGGCGAAACAATAGCAATTGAAGACCTGAAGAGAGAAATGCAATCGTGGTAGAATGGTCAATCCCTGCTAAGCTGGATTTAAAGGATATCCATGATTATATTGCGAGGGATTCAAAATTTTACGCAAAGAAGGTGTCTCAAGAAATTATTAATAAATCTGAAGTTTTGAGACAATATCTGAAATTGGACGGGTTGTACCGGAAATTGACGATCAAAAAGTGAGAGAAATATTTGTATATTCTTACCGCATTATTTATGAAGTGCTTCCCACTGGGGTACAGATTTTGGCCTTGATTCATCATATATTCCGGGCATATATTCCGGGCACATAATATCGATTATTATTCCAATTATTCGTAATATTCTTCCAAGAGTTTGCTTTCTAATCCATCGTTGATGTCACATACATCTCGAAAATAAAAAATTATTTACTTACCTTATTGTGTTGTGCTATGTTCTGTACAAACTATTAAGGAGGTGTTTGAAATGAACGCTTTAACATATTCGCATACGCGGCAACATCTTGCTGAAGTGATGCGACAGGTAAATGATTGTCACGAACCAGTAATTGTAACGAGTCAGCGAGGTAAGCCTGTAGTAATAATGTCACTTGACGATTATCAGAGTTTGGAAGAGACCGCATATCTGTTGCGTAATCCGGCAGGCGCAAAGCGTTTGCTTGCCGCTATCGAAGAATTACATAATGATGGCGGCGTGGAAAGAGAACTTATTGATGTTGATTAAATTTTCAACGCAAGGGTGGGAAGATTACCTCTACTGGCAAGCTACTGATCGAAGGATTCACAAGAGGATCAATCAACTTATTAAGGATATCGAACGTGAACCATTTTCTGGTATCGGTAAGCCGGAACAGTTGAGGCATCAGTTATCGGGCTTCTGGTCGCGGCGCATAGATGCTCAACATCGCTCAGTATATGCAGTACATGATGACATAATACTTGTTGCTCAATGTCGTGATCATTCCTAAAAGTCCGGAGTGTAATCAGGGGACATAATACCCATTATTATTAACGTACCTCATCGAAATTGCAGCAGACCAATGCCTCTTTTCTCAGAAGGAGGCGGGTTTTTCTATAATAGGTATTATGTAACTGTAATAACCTTGATGAATTCAGCCTTCCATCCGTAGAATATCATGTGTGCCGATCCTACGGAAAAGAACCTTTCCCTTGGCAAGCTGAAAAGTGAATCGGTAGTTCATGGTCACGGAACCTTCCCATCGATCAACGGTGCCGATGAGTCTTTTAACCCGGAGGGAGGGATGGCCGGGATTGTCGAGAAAAAGCGGTAGTTTTATCTCGAAGATCTCCTGGAGCTCTTTCGGCAGGGCGCGGTAATCCTTTCTGAATCGGTTGCTGAATTCATAACCGGTTATTTTTTCAACCATTCGATGCCTTCTTTCGCCTTCTGGAACGTTGGAGACACTTCGCCTTTTTCGACCTCGTCATCGACCTCTTTTTCCGCCTCTTGCCATTCTTTTGTCCAGTACCATCCTTGAGAAGGATCGATCATCTTTCTTGGCCTCAAGGCAATATGATCTTCTTCCAGCAGTGCCTCAATGTAATCACCCGCTTCCAAACCGAGCAATTTCATTAATTTCTTGGGGATGCGAATCTGTCCCTGTGGGCTGATCTTTATAACCGTTGCCATATGACCTCCATAATTAAACAGTTAAATAATTTTACTTAATTTAATTTAAATCGATTGGCATGTCAAGGATGTAATGATATTATTCGTAATATGCCTCTAATGACTCTTTTTGCTTGATTTAATCTGGGGGGTGGCGTATTGACATTCAATGACATCTATGGACATTATTAGGGGAGGCGAAGGGGAGGACGAAAATGAGCCAGATCACTGCAAGATTACCTGATGAGTTGGTGGCTTTACTTGATGAGGCTGCTTCACAGTTGAATCGCACCCGAGCCGATGTAGTAAGACTGGCGGTGGAATACTACCTGGATGATTTTGAGGATATTTCCCGTTCTATAGAGGCGCTGCGCGATCCTGCTGACCCGGTGCTGGATTGGGAGGCTGTCAAGCATGATTTACTCCGTCAGAATTAAGCAGAGTGCAGCCAAAGCCCTGGAGAAGGTGGCGCGGGAAGATCGACTGCGCATTATCGCTGCAATTGATCAGCTTAAAACCAATCCGGCTGCCGGTGGTGTGCTGAAGGGTGAGTTTTCGGGATTACGTCGCATTCGGATTGGCAACTATCGCGTGATTTACGAAGTGCATGATAATGAATTGGTAGTGCTGGTCATTCGTATCGGACATCGCCGAAATGTTTATCGTTGAAGGGGGTGTTCCAGTATTCCGGGGACATAATACCCATTATTCTTGACATCCCTCCACAAAGTTGCTATCCAATTCGCCATGGCTCGCATATCTAGAATTATAGCTGTCGGCTATCCGCACCATATCACCCAGCGGGGTGTCCGCTCCATGGATATTTTCCAAAGCGATGGGGACAGATGCAGCTACCTGCAGTATGTTAAGGAAGAGACAGAACGCTTTGGAGTGGAAATTCTCTCCTGGTGTCTTATGACTAACCATGTTCACTTCATTGCCGTACCGAAGCAAGAGACATCTTTGGCCCGAGGCTTTGGAGAAGCACACAGAAGATATACCCGCATGAAGAATTTTGCGGAGGGGGTGCGCGGTTATCTTTTTCAGGGAAGATTTGCTTCCTGTGTGTTGGATGAGCGCCACCTGATAGCTGCGGTCCGTTATGTGGAGACAAATCCCGTGCGTGCCGGTATGGTTAAGACAGCGTGGGACTATCCATGGTCAAGTGCAGCCTATCATATCGGCAAGATCGAAAAAGATATCCTCGTTGAAGACAGGACATTGATTGGGCTTATTGATGATTGGCAGTCATTCCTTGCTGATGCAGGGGATCGGCGACAGAGAGAGGCCCTTCGTTCAGCCACAAGAACAGGACGCCCTGCAGGAGATTCGTCTTTCATCGAAACGTTGGAACAATTGACCGACCGTACTCTAAAGCGTGGGAAACCGGGGAGACCAGTAAAGGGGAAGACGATAAATAGTAATATGTCCCCGGAATAAAAATATGAATGAAGCTGTTATTTTGTTTGCAGACCGGATTGCCGCGGCGCAAACCCATGCGCAAGCTGGCCGCTTCCAGGAGTTGCTGGCAATTTGCAGGCAACTTATCGATACCAATGGCGACAATGTTAATGCCCTCTTGGATGTCGGCTCTCTGCTGTTGAACTACGGATTTCTTACTATCGCTCGTCGATGCTTTGAGCAGGTGCGTGCTCTTACGCCCAACGACATTCGCCCTCTGGTGAATCTGGCCAATCTGGCCCGCGATGCCGGTAATCATTTCGAATCCCGTCGCCTGTACACGTCACTTTTACAACAATTGCCCAATCATCCGGTGATCCGCCGCAACGCGCTGGTAAGTCTGGAATATGACCCGACGGTTTCGGATGCTCAACGCTTTTCTCAGGCTTGTGACTGGGGTAAGTGGGCAATCACACAAGCGGAAGGCCCCCGTCGCCGCCCAAGTTTACGTCCGCTGAAAAACCGTCCCCTACGCATAGGCTATGTTTCCGCCGACTTTTGCCAGCACACTGTTGGTCTGTTTGTCAATGATGTGATCATAAGTCACGATTCGGGACGAGTTACGTTGTTTGCCTATAGCGCCGGGAAAGTGAACGACTGGGTGACGGACTCTATTCACAAAGCGTGCCGATGGCGGGATGTAAGCACTCTGGGCGATGCCGCATTGGCCGATCTGATTCGCCAAGATGAGATCGACGTGTTGGTCGATCTCTCCGGTCACACCGCCGGTTCCCGGCTCACTGTTTTCGCCCATCGTCCGGCTCCGGTTCAAGTCAGTTGGCTTGGTTACTTCGCAACTACCGGACTGTCGTGTATTGATGCGGTGCTGCTCGATGAATGGCATGCGCCACTGGGGATGGAACAACAGTTTATTGAACCTGTCATCCGCCTGCCTTTCGGTCGTTTCTGCTATCAACCGGCGCCTTGGGCCCTCGCCGAAGTCGCTCCACCCCCGTGCCTCCAAGCCGGCCATATAACGTTTGGCTGCTTCAACAATACGGCCAAACTCAATGCAGGGGTGTTTGATCTCTGGGCGAGGATTCTTATTGCCGTACCAAACAGCCGCCTGGTGCTCAAGTGGCGCAATTTTAACGATGAAGGACTACGCCAAATGTTGACCGATTCTTTCGTCCAGCGCGGTATTGCCGCCGAACGCATCGAACTGCGCGGTCCGTCATTCCATGCCGATCTATTGAAGGAATATGCTGATATCGACATTGCCCTTGATCCATTTCCCTTTACCGGCGGTCTCACAAGTTGCGAGGCACTTTGGATGGGCGTGCCGGTAATCACGTGGCCGCAGAACCGGGTGGTGAGCCGGCAGACATTCGCCATCCTCAGCGCCATTGGCCTGACAGAACTGGCTGCAGAGGTTGCAGACGGCTATGTGAGGATTAGCGTTGAGTTGGCAAGTGACCGTGATCGGCTGCAGCGCTTAAGACAATCTCTGCGCCCGATAATGCAGGCATCGCCGCTGATGGATGTAGACCGTTTCACGAGGCGGTTGGAGTATGCTTTGATCGAACTTTATAAAAATATCGATGCTTGCGAGAAAGAACGTATTATGTCTGCAAAAACTATCCTCCACGTCGGCCCTGGTCACCGTCGCAACGGTGCCCGGCTGCCAGCGGTCTTTCAGACGCCTGATTGGCGTGAAATTCGTCTTGACATCGATCCTATCAACGAACCGGATATTGTAGGCTCCATGCTTAATATGCCAGCCGTGGCTGATGCCAGCATAGACGCCATCTACTCAGCTCACAACATCGAACATGTTTACGCCCATGAAGTACGCGTGGTGTTGAAGGAATTCCTGCGGGTGTTGAAGCCGGGCGGATTTCTGGTGATCACCTCCCCGGATTTACAGACTGTCTGCGCTCTGGCTGCCGAAGACAAGTTGACTGATGTTGCTTATCAGTCTCCCGCCGGACCCATTACTCCCCTGGACATCCTGTATGGGCATGGAACCGCTCTGGCTGCCGGCCATCATTACATGGCGCACAAGTGTGGTTTTACGCTGAAATCGCTGATGGCAGCATTGAAGGAAGCCGGGTTTCAGAGCGCCGCCGGAAAACGTCGGATCAAAGGGCTGGATTTGTGGGTGGTTGCGAGCAAGAGACAGCTGACGGAAGCAGCATTAAGAGAACTGGCAACCCGGGTGTTACCGGCGTAACTGGTTTTTTTCAATCAAACGACCGTCAGATAAACGATCTTGACAATCGGGACTATTTTAGTATATCCACAACCGCATATTGCAACTATGACGAATTGCTTACATCCCGTCTATTTACGGAGTCTTCCATTGAAAGGATACATAAATGCCAACAATTAAAATTGACGAAAAAGAATATGACTTAGATTATCTGTCTGACAATGCCAAGGCACAGCTGGCTAACATCCAATTTGTTGATGCTGAAATACAAAGACTTAGAGCACGGATCGCTGTTTTCGAAACCGCACGTATGGCTTACTCCAATGCACTAAAGGAGGCCCTGGTCGGCTATGGTGCAAATGCTGAAATTGTCAAAATTCAATAATTACTGTTACTCATCATATTTGCCATAATAGAAAGAATTTTTTAATTTTTATAGAGCTGAATTAATGATTACTACTGTTATCCCATATACCGATGCATGTAACTGTGCCGATGTTGGCGAAGGCTATGACGGTGTGGTGCGGGTTGTCGTCGGCAATTATTACGGCACAGGTGTCCTGCTCTATGACGGCCTGGCTGTTCTGACGGCCGCGCATTTGTTTGAGAGTCCTACCTCCAGTAGCACCACCGTTTATTTTGAAACCTCAACCGGAAGTCAGTCTCTAAGCGCAAATTCCATTACCATTGCACCGTCCTATGATGCCCTTCAGGATAACAACGACCTGGCTTTGGTCTGGCTATCGAGTAGTGCGCCGGTGACTGCTGATAGGTACAGCCTTTACCGCAGCGACGATGAAATCGGACAAACCATGACCATGGTGGGCTACGGGACCCCCGGTACGGGAGAGTCCGGTGTTTTGACTAATTATAGTGGTAAACCACTGCGCCTGAAGGCCGAAAACCAATTTGATGCCGATGCAGCCACACTCAAAAGTTGGCTTGGTTTTGTGATGTCCTGGACACCGACAGCCGGCACCCAACTGGTGGCGGATTTCGACGACGGTACCAGTACCCACGATGCGTTGGGAAGGCTGATCAACTGTAACGGACTTGGCTTGGGGCAGAGCGAAGGATTAATTTCCTCCGGTGACAGCGGTGGTCCCGCCTTCATCGCCGGCCAGGTCGCCGGCATTGCCAGCTACACCGCCAGCTTGAGCTGCGGCTGTGCATCACCGGATATCGATAATGCGAGTAACAGCAGTTTTGGTGAATTAGCTTCCTGGCAGCGGTTGAGTTACTATCAGCAATGGATTGACGAGAGTCTGCGTGCGCGCTATCCAAACGCGCCCACCAAACCGGAGGAAGTTCAGAAATCGGTTAATGAAGGTAACAGTGGCACCACTTACGCATACTTCCTGCTGCAATTCACGGGTAGCCGCAGCGATTCCAACCAGATCCTGAGTGTAGATTACGTAACACGGGATGGTTCCGCCAAGGCCGGAGAAGATTACCTTGCCACCCAGGGTACCTTAGTGCTCTACCCCGATGAAGATCAGGCAGTGATCCCGGTGGAAATCATAGGTGACAACAGTGCGGAAACCAATGAAACTTTTTACTTAGATGTATCCAATCCGGTGGGAGGGAGCTTTGGCAGTGGTGTAACCCAGCTTACTGCAATGCGTACAATTCTCAATGATGACGGAATATATCAAAATACTATCCATTCGGCCTTTGCCTGTTTGACAGAATCCACAGCATTTAATTGTGTCGGTAATGTAATGAATTCATGCGTGCTTCCGCTCGTTGGTGTCGTTGATTTAACAGATACGAGTTCGATTACCGCTTAGCAACCTAATTGAGATCGTGTATGGTGGAGAAATGCTGAATGTACAACTTCCCCGTCTCTGTTGACCAACAGGTCGAACATCAATGGTTTTAACATCTTTAAAGTAGGCCGATGCCCATGACATTTACAAAGCTTCAGGGACTTTTTGATCGAGCTGGTCGGGCGCTCAATGTACATGTACTGCACCCGCTTGGCTTGCAGCTCGTACGCATCCAACCATGTTCAACATCATTGCCAGACCTGGTCGGAATCCAAGAGAAATGTTATGAAGTGACGGGAGAGCCAAACCAGGCGCCGGTTCCTACCCATGTGATGCGGCAGATCACTACACTAGAGGAACTTGATGCAGTGTTGAAGGAATGTGACATGGCGCAAAGTATCTCGGATGATGCGCTCCGTCACATTTTCAGCACATTCGAGTTCAAGATTGAAGCATTGAATTTGCCTGATGATCCCGACTCTTCCGAGTACCGTGAAATACAATGCTCCCTCTACAGCCGAATTAGTGGCCGGGATTATCAGCTTGCAAATGAAGCCAGTGATTGGCTGAAGGTACAGGAAGCAATTGCCGTACCCTTTCCTTACTATACAAAGAGCTTCGAAACCGTATCCGACCAGTTGTTAGCTTTGGGATTGATTATCAAACTGATGAGATTGCCGCCCGGTGCAAAAATTCTTGAATTGGGAGTTGGCTGGGGAAATACGACAGTGACTCTAGTTCGCATGGGGTACCATGTAACCGCAATCGATATCGAACCGAGGTTTCTGGAGATAATTAGTGGACGCGCCGCTGGATTCTCGGAAAACCTCACGTTGATCGAGGGCGATTTCTCAGTCATTGCCGACCCGCCTGACCGCTATGACGCCATTCTATTTTTTGAGAGTTTTCATCATTGCTCCGACCACAAGCGTTTGGTTGCGCAATTTGAAATGCGGCTCGAACAAGATGGAATAGTCGTTTTTGCAGCAGAACCGATCGACGAAGCATTTCCAATGCCGTGGGGGCTCCGTCTTGACGGACAAAGTCTATGGGCAACACGCAACTTTGGGTGGTTAGAGCTTGGGTTTAAAGAAAGCTATTTCTCCAAGCTTATGACACAGTATGGGTGGCAACTCAAGAAATTCTCTAATCCTATAACACCGCTCGGCACGGTTTTTATCGCTAAAAGACTTTCTATATAGAGTTTGCTTAACCGGAGTCAGGATGGCTCGATGGAAAATTCTTGCTTTGTTATTGAAAAAGAGGTATTAATTTAAAATTATTAACTTGTTACGGATGTGTAATCGAGAGGGCGGAGCTGGGAGAGGATAAAATTTTGAGGTTGATACCGTGAAGAAATACTTGATTACAGGATTCTCGGGGTTTGTCAGTCGCCATTTTTTGCAATACCTGGAGGACAATGAAATTCGAGCATTAGTTAAGGGAATTGATGTTCAAGATCCGGTCTTTGGAAAGGAAGACTTTAAACATGTGAAAATTCATTTCGAGAAAATAAATCTTCTTAATAAAGCTAAAATTGAAGATATTATATTTGAATTTCATCCCGATTATATACTGCATCTGGCTTCTTTCAGCAGCGTGGCCTTCAGTTGGAAAGAACCGATAGTGAGCTTTCAGAATAACGTGAATATATTCCTGAATTTGTTGGAAGCGGTGAGAAAGTTGAATCTGTCGACAAGAATTCTGTCGGTAGGATCTTCCGAAGAATATGGCAATGTAGAGGAAAAATTTCTGCCTCTCCGGGAAAGTCAAACTCCACAGCCTGTCAGCCCCTATGGTGTTGCCAGATTATCTCAGGAGCTCATGTCCAAAGTCTATGTGGACGGATATGGTCTGGATATCGTAATGACCCGATCGTTCAATCATATTGGCCCTCTGCAGCGAGATATCTTTGTAGTGCCATCATTTGCCCGACAGATAGTTAATATTAAAAAAAGCACGAAAAAAACGGGTGAACTCGTTACCGGAGATACATCGATCATCAGGGATTTTACCGATGTCAGAGATGTGGTATCTGCTTACTATCAGTTGCTCAATAAGGGACGGGCCAGGGAAATTTATAATGTCTGCAGTGGTATCGGGGTATCTCTGGATGAAATTATCCGGATCATGGGCAATATATTGAACATTGATGTGACCATAAAAGTTGATCGGAATCTGGTTCGTCCAAGTGATAATAAAATAATCATAGGTTCTAATGAAAAGATTGAGACGGAATTGGGTTGGCATCCGGCCATTACCATTGAGCAGAGCCTGAACGATATTATTAATTATTGGTGCGGACAATAACTGAATATATAATGGGAATGTTTAGAGATATTTGGGTATATCGTGGTTTCATCCTCAGTAGTGTCAGGCGTGAGTTCCAATCCAGATACCGTAATTCTATTCTGGGAGCAACTTGGGCTGTCCTCAATCCCCTGGCCATGATAATTGTGTATACAGTAATATTTTCTCACTTAATGGGTGCGAGGTTGCCAGGTGTTACTTCAAATTTTGGCTACAGCATTTATCTTTGTGCCGGTGTTCTCACGTGGGGGCTGTTTACAGAAATTGTTGGTCGTGGGCAAAATGTTTTTCTCGAATACGCTAATCTTATTAAAAAACTCAGTTTTCCGCGCATTTGCCTTCCGGTTATTATCGTTCTGAATGCCGGATTAAACTTTGCAATCAGCTTTGGTTTATTTACTATTTTCCTTGTTTTGAGTGGCAACTTTCCCGGTTTGGCTTTTATGGCTGTTTTTCCGGTTCTCGTCATACAAATCGTTTTTTCCATTGGGTTGGCTATCAACCTTGGCATACTCAATGTCTTCTTCCGCGATGTAGGCCAGTTTTTCGGAATATTCCTGCAATTCTGGTTCTGGTTCACGCCTATAGTGTATCCCCTCACTATCCTTCCCCCGGAAGTGCGTGTGCTTTTTATTTGGAATCCCATGGCGTCTATTGTCAACGCTTACCAGAATATCCTCGTCAATGGGTTGTGGCCTTCCTGGCACACGCTTATTCCCGTTACCATGATAGGGATGGCCATCTGCGCTTTCGGCGTTCGACTTTATCGTAAACGTGCCGGTGAAATGGTGGATGAATTATGACGGGAAGTATTTCCGTTGCTAACTTGGGCAAGGCTTACAAACAATATCGTAGTCGCTGGGCCCGCTTGGGTGAATGGATGTTTCCTTTCGGGGGGAAGCGTTATCATCTCAAATGGGTGTTGCAGGAAATCAACTTCAATATTTCTCCAGGTGAAGCGGTCGGCATCATCGGGATCAACGGAGCTGGCAAAAGCACACTACTCAAACTAATTACCGGTACTACACAACCTACAGGTGGAAGGGTAGTTATTTCCGGTCGAGTTGCCGCCATGTTGGAACTCGGGATGGGGTTTCACCCTGATTTTACCGGGCGGCAGAATGCGTGTATGGCGGGGCAATTGATCGGATTAAGCACGCAAGAAATAAACGATCTCATGCCGCAAATCGAGGCATTTGCTGAAATTGGCGAGTATATCGATCAACCGGTCCGTGTCTACTCCAGCGGAATGCAAATGCGTCTTGCTTTCAGCGTTGCTACCGCTAAGAGGCCGGATGTGTTGATTGTTGATGAAATCCTGTCCGTTGGTGATGCCTATTTCCAGCATAAGAGTTTTGATCGTATTCGCCAATTCAGTCGCGAGGGGACAACCTTATTGATTGTAAGCCATGATAAGCAGGCAATCCAATCCATTTGCGACCGAGCCATTTTGCTCAATGCCGGAAGGCTCACCATGGAAGGTAAACCAGAAGCCGTGATGGATTACTACAACGCTGTATTGGCAGATAATCAAAGGCAGAACGTTAAGCGGGAAGTTATGGATGATGGTAAGGTACAAACAATTTCTGGTAGCGGGGAAGCTATGATTGAAGAGGCTGCCCTGTTGAATGATCAGGATGAACGATTGGAAGTTGTGAATGTTGGGCAGTCAGTGAAGCTTAGGGTTGTTGTACGCATAATCTCCGATGTGCCGGAGCTTGTCCTGGGTTATATGATCAAGGATCGACTTGGTCTGCCCGTTTTTGGAACCAATACTTATCACCTGAGACGCCCATTGGTGAATTTGCATGAAGGGGCACAGATAGTTTTCAATTTTCAGTTTGTGGCTAATCTTGGCGAGGGGGCTTATTCGATTGCAATTGCCTTACATGCTTCTGATACCCACATTGACAAGAACTACGAGTGGCGGGATCGCGCACTGATGTTTAGCGTGATTAATGTTGATAAAGGGACTTTTGGAGGCGTTGCATGGCTGCCGCCCACCTTGGAGCTTACGCAATGAGTGACGGCTTTTACCGGGCATTTGAAGAAAAATTCCGTGGATCACAGGAAGTGATCAAGTCCCGCTTACGAATGTATTTCCCCTTCGTTGAACCATTGATACGCATTCACGGCGTACCTAAAGCAATTGATTTGGGTTGTGGCCGTGGTGAATGGCTGGTACTTTTAAAAGAATGGGGCGTAGATGTTAAAGGAGTGGATATCGATGAAGGAATGCTGGCGGCTTGTCGTGAGCAAGAGTTGAATGTGGAAATAAAAGATGCAATATCGGCGCTGAAGGAGTTGCCTGATTCAACCCTTGATATTATATCCGGATTCCACATTGCAGAGCATCTTCGGTTCTCTGATTTGCAGAGTTTGGTTCAGGATGCTCTCCGTGTATTGACGCCCGGCGGATTATTGATTCTGGAGACACCAAATCCGGAAAATATTATCGTTGGAACCAGAAGTTTCTATCTTGACCCCACCCATGAACGCCCGATTCCATCTCAGTTACTTTCGTTTCTTCCTGAATATTATGGCTTCGCACGAATCAAGACTGTCAGGCTGCAGGAGCCCAGGGCATTGCGCCAAGGACGGTCGCTTTCCTTGAATGACGTTTTTAACGGAGTTAGTCCGGATTATGCGGTTATTGCTCAGAAAGTGGCAGATCAGGAGATGTTCCATATTCTGGATACTGCCTTTGAGACTGAGTATGGATTGAGCCTGGAAACGCTGACCGCTCGCTATGACAGTCAGCTAATCCAACTTGAGGCCCGTATCGGCACTTCCGAGGCGCGCGTGACCGATATCCTGAACAGCACCTCGTGGCGTGTCACGGCACCTTTGCGCTCTGTCAGCTCTACCTGCCAAAAATTTGGTTCATACCTTCGCGAAAAATACTCCAGCTCAATCATCGGCATCAAGCGTTTTCTACGGGCGGTGATTTACGATGCAGGCAGATGGGCAATGCGGCGTCCAGTCATGCAATCCCTGGTCCTTTCATTCCTTAACCGTATACCAACTCTTAAAGACCGGCTGCGTAGAATTGTTTTCAATGCGCCTGGAGTTCCAACATCATCATACCAGTCGAGTGATGATATTGTGCATTCACTTTCACCCCGCGCCGCCATAATTTATACTGATCTCAAGCAGGCTATTGAAAGGAGAAAGCACTGATGCGCATTGTCATTGATATGCAAGGTGCTCAAACTGAAAGTCGTTTCCGCGGCATCGGTCGCTATACACTATCTATGGCTCAGGCCATCGTGAAGAGCAGGGGAGAACATGAAGTCATTCTTGCCTTGAACGGCCTTTTACCCGATACCGTCGAACCCATCCGTTCAGCTTTCGACGGGCTTCTTCCACAGAAAAATATCTGCATTTGGTATGCCCCGGGACCAGTGCAGGAAGAACATCCTGCCAATGATGTCCGGCGTCAAGTGGCGGAACTTATTCGTGAAGCCTTCCTGGCCAGTCTGGCGCCCGATGTGATTCATATCAACAGCCTGTTCGAAGGCTATGTCGATGATGCGGTCGTCAGCATAGGTTGTTTCGATCAGATCACCCCCGTAAGTGTGACTCTGCACGATCTCATTCCTCTTTTGAACCCGGACCATTATCTGAAGCCCAATCCGCGTTATTCCCAATACTACCAGCGCAAAGTCAAGCACCTGAAAAAGGCGGCTCTTTATCTGACAGTTTCGGAGTCCTCTCGTCAGGAAGGTCTGAAATATCTGGATGGTTCCGAGGATCGCTTTGTCAATACTCTGGAAGCCATAGAGAGCCGCTTTAAACCTCTCCAAATCGATGACGCCGACGCCGGCAAACTTTGCCAAAAGTACAATCTGACCAGACCCTTTGTCCTTTACACAGGCGGTGCCGACGAGCGCAAAAATCTGCCGCGCCTGATCCAGGCATTCGCAGCCATGCCCGCGTCATTGCGTACCGGCCATCAGTTGTTGCTGGCCGGAAAAATGTCACAAAGTGATCTCAACCGCCTGCAACATTGTGCAAAATCCGCCAACCTTAAACCCGATGAGCTATGCGTTACCGGTTATGTGACGGACGAAGAACTTGTGCAGCTCTATAACCTGTGCAAGCTGTTCGTCTTTCCCTCCTGGCACGAAGGATTCGGCTTACCGGCACTTGAGGCAATGGCCTGCGGCGCCCCGGTCATTGGTGCCAATACATCCAGTCTGCCTGAAGTAATAGCCTTAGAGGCCGCAATGTTCGATCCACTAGATATTTCCGCTATTACCACAAAGATGGCAAGTGTGCTGGAAGATGACGACTTTCGCAATATTTTACGTGACCATGGCTTACGGCAGGCAAAGCAATTTTCATGGGACAAAAGTGCCCGGTGTGTCATTGCGGCATTGGAGAAACTTCATGAAAAAAGTTTAACTTCTAAACCATCGAATTGGAGTATGATTGTAGCTGAACAGGAGCGCAGTTATAGACGATTAATCGATGCTATTGCTGAAGTATCCTATGCACTGTCCGACAAAGACTTGATGGTGATTGCCGAATGCATAGCCGGAAACCGGGAGTTGTCCGACCGTATTGCCCGGACACGCGAGCTGCCTGAAAGCATCACTTGGCGCCTTGAAGGTCCCTTTGACAGCAGTTACAGTCTTGCTCTTCTTAACCGTGAGACAGCCCGGGCTCTGGATGCACTTGGACATCATGTCATATTGCACTCCACAGAGGGCCTCGGTGATTTTCTTCCTAATAAACGGTTTCTTTCGGAAAATCCTGATGTCGCAAGTCTTTACAATCGCAGCCTCAAAACGACGGCAACGGAACCTGACGTCACAAGCCGGAACCTTTATCCACCGCGGGTTTCCGATATGCGGGGACGGCTGAATTTTCTCCATGAATATGGTTGGGAAGAAACCGGATTTCCATTCGAGTGGGTTGAGGCATTCAATCTGTCGCTGCAAGGCGTTACAGTAATGTCGAATCATGTCGAAAAAATTATGATCGACAATGGTGTAAACGTGCCGATTTCGGTTTCTGAAATTGGAGTTGACCACTGGTTGCGTGTGGTCGCGGATACGACTTTTCGAATCAGCGCCAGGAAATTTCGATTCCTGCATGTTTCCTCCTGTTTTCCGCGTAAGGGAGCAGATGTCATGCTCGAGGCTTATGGTCGTGCCTTCCGCGCATCTGATGATGTCACGCTGATTATAAAGACTTTCGCAAATCCGCATAACGAAATTCATCACTGGCTTGAAGACGCGCGTGGGTCTGACTCGACATTTCCTGAGGTGCTGATTCTGGAAGACGATTTTTCGGATGCTCAGCTTAAAGCCTTGTATGAGCAATGCGATGTATTGGTCGCGCCAAGTCGTGCTGAAGGATTTGGATTGCCGATGGCCGAAGCAATGCTTTCCGAGCTTGCCGTGATTACAACTGGGTGGAGCGGTCAGGTTGATTTTTGCACCCCGGAGACAGCCTGGTTGGTTGATTACTCGTTTGAGCGGGCGAAAACTCATTTTGGCCTGTTCTGCTCTGCCTGGGCATCGCCGGATGTTTCTCATCTGGCGCAGGTCATGCGTGAAGTTTTTGATACTCCACTGTCTTTACGGAAACAGCGTTCAGCCGCAGGGCGGAAGCTTCTTTTGGAAAATTTCTGCTGGAGCCATGTTGCGCAGAAGTTGGTTGCATCTATAAGAAACTGGGCAAGTATTTCCGAACTTCCTCACCCGCACATAGGTTGGGTAACTACCTGGAACACCCGATGCGGCATCGCTATCTATTCCAAGCATTTGACTGATAGCCTGCCGGCAAAAGTACACGTTTTTGCAGCACGTTCATCCGAGTTGACCGGGATTGATTTTTCAAATGTAACTCGATCATGGGATGTGGGAGAAAATGATGTTTTGTATGACTTGGCCACAGAAATTGATCGCAAAAAAATTGATGTTCTAGTTATTCAATTCAATTATGGTTTCTTCAATTTCAGGTACTTCTCGGAATTTCTGCACACACAATTAGACAGTGGCAGAAAAATTATTTTGACCTTTCACGCAACCACTGACCAGCCTCATGTACCCCAAAAGAAACTTGTGATGTTGAAAGATGCATTTGCCCGTTGTCATCGTCTTATTGTTCATTCACCAGCGGATATGAATCGGCTGAAAAAAATAGGGCTTGTAGATAATGTCGTACTGTTTCCGCTCGGTATAAAAAATTATATGGGGCTTGATTTCGTTAATCAACCTGAGACTAAGCAGGGGAGTGACACCTTTACGATCGGTAGCTATGGGTTTTTCCTGCCTCATAAAGGTTTGATCGAACTGATTAAGGCAACTGCGCAGTTGAAAAAGGCTGGAAGGAAAGTGGCTTTAAAAATGGTGAATGCGGAATATCCGATAGGAGAGTCGGCGAGACTGATTACCCAGGCGCACTCGCTTGTAAAAGAATCCGGTTTGTCAGAATATGTTCAAATTATAACGGACTTTTTACCGGATGAGCAATGCTTTTCCGAGCTCTCCTGCGCTGATTTGGTGGTCTATCCTTATGCAAATACGGCGGAATCTGCTAGTGCTGCAGTTCGATATGGCATGTCTTTGGGAAAACCGGTTGCTGTAACGCCGATTTCCATCTTTGATGATGTGCGCCCGGCAGTGTTCACATTGCCGGGTACTTCCGTCGATGAAATTACTTTGGGAATTGGAAGACTGATTGATGCAATTGAGAGAAAAGATGAGACTGTATCGTCAACTATGGAAGTCTTGTCACGTTGGAGAAAGGAACATGATTATACTCGACTCGGTCAGCGGTTGTATGGAATGATTCAAGGGATTGTTAGAAAATATCAATTTGCTAACCAGTAATTTTTCTGTTTGATAATTTCAAAAATTTTTTGACAATTAAGATGTCTCCAACTATGAATGAGCAACGAAAAAAAGTGTCGATAATTGCACCGTTTTATAATGAGGGTGGAGGTGTTGAGCTCTTTTATGAAGCGCTCTGCCCCATATTTAAACAGGTTTCAGAGCTGGATTTCGAAGTAGTTTGTGTCGATGATGGAAGTCGGGATGATACATTAAAAAAATTAATCTCGATTACAGAAAAAGACTTGCGTTTCCATGTCATCGAGTTGTCTCGCAACTTTGGTAAAGAAGCGGCATTGACGGCCGGCATTGATGCGGCAACGGGTGATGCTGTTATCCCTATTGATGCTGACTTACAGGATCCGCCGGAATTGATCTTGGAGATGATTAAAGAATGGTTCAAGGGTGCCGAGATCGTCTTGGCACGCAGGGTAGATCGAAGTTCAGACTCATTACTTAAACGAAAAACAGCCGAAATCTTCTATCGTTTCCACAATCGTCTTTCCACAATTCAGATTCCGGAAAATGTAGGTGATTTCCGTTTGATGGACCGGATTGCCGTTGATGCGCTCAAGCAACTTCCTGAACAGCACAGGTTTATGAAAGGTCTGTTTGCCTGGGTGGGATTTAAAACAGTGACGTTAGAGTATGTTAGAAAACCCCGCATAGCAGGGACGACAAAATTTTCGGGGTGGAAGCTGTGGAATTTTGCACTTGAGGGCATTACCAGCTTTAGCGCCACTCCACTCAAGGTTTGGTCGTACATCGGAGGATTGGGGGCCTTTACCACATTTCTTTATGCAATATTTATCGTTTCAAGAACATTGATATACGGAGTCGATGTTCCCGGTTATGCATCATTGCTTGTCGCCATTCTGTTTATCGGTAGCTTACAACTGATTGGTGTCGGCATGCTGGGTGAGTATATCGGCCGGATATACATGGAAACAAAAAATAGACCACTTTATCTGATTAGAAGGCGTTATGGAGAAAGGAAATGAATCCAGATGCTTATCTGGAAATGGCAGAAACCGAGTCCCGGCATTGGTGGTTCTTGGGCCGGCGAGCTATATTTACCAGAATGATAGAAAGCCTGGATCTTCCCCGGAACTCCAGAATCCTTGAAATCGGTTGCGGTACCGGCGGTAATCTCCAAATGTTGGCCAGGTTTGGCGAAGTAAGTGCACTTGAGATGGATGCCAACGCACGAGCAATTGCCGCAAAAAAAACAAACAATCTTTACGATATCCGGCGTGGTAGTTGTCCTGATGAAATCCCTTTTTATAATCGGTGTTTTGACTTGATATGCATGCTCGATGTCTTAGAGCATATCGATCAGGATACCGAATCGCTGATTGCTGCAAAGCAATTATTAGCGAAGAGAGGTCGGATCTTATTGACAGTTCCTGCTTATCAGTGGCTTTGGGGGGTGCATGATGAATTTCTGTGCCATAAGAGACGTTATTCTGAAACTCAGCTCCGTGAAAAAATAGTGGCTGCGGGGCTTCAGCCTGTGAAAATTTCATATATCAATACGATTCTGTTTCCCCTGGCAGCAATTGTACGACTTAAGGATAAATTGTTTGGCAACACCTCGGCGACCGGAACGAGTGTTCCGCCAACTCCGATCAACACATTATTCAGGATTTTGTTTGGAGCAGAGCGTTTTCTGTTGGGGTGCTTCAACCTGCCCTTTGGGGTTTCGTTGCTTTGTGTTCTCAAAGCCGTCGATGATTGTTAAGATATTACCTCGTAGTTTTTGGGCTCATTGATGAATTTTCGTTGGATACTGAAACTTCCTCCTAGATATTTTGGGGCGATACTGCTGGGGGGGGGCGTATTTTTGTTCGTTACGGGAGGCAAGATTTTATGGCCGCTGAATGCCGGCTGGCTCATGGAAGGTGATCCGGCTACACATTGGCTGGGGTGGCAGTTTTTTCGTAATTCACCATTCCTTCAATGGCCCATAGGTGCCAATCCCGATTACGGAATGGAGATCGGCAGTTCTATTGTTTTTAGTGATTCAATACCGCTGCTGGCATTTATCTTCAAGCCCCTGAGCCCGCTTTTGCCCGATACGTTTCAATACATCGGTCTCTGGATTTTAATTTGTTTTTCACTTCAGTCATTCTTTGCCTGGAAGTTACTCTCTCTTTTTACTCAGGATAAATGGCTGCCGCTTATCGGAGGCGTATTTTTTGCGTTCGCTCCTGCATGCCTGTGGCGGTTGCATGGTCACTATTCATTGTTCGGTCAATGGGTGCTAATCGTTGGACTCTACTTATATTTTTCAAAGAATTTTTCCATCTTTCGATGGACCGGTTTGCTGGCTGTGTCCGTGCTTATTCATGCTTATTTTCTCGTCATGCTTAGCGCTGTTTGGCTGACGGACTTGGCACAACGCTACTGGCTGAAGCAGATCAGGATAAAGCAGGTCTTTGGTTATTTGTTTGTTGGCGGAGTAAGCATCGCACTTATTATGTGGGCTGCCGGATATTTCATGGTAGGCGGGGGAATGGAAACCGACGGCTTTGGCAGATTTCGCATGAACCTTTTATCGTTGATTGATTCCGACGGCGACTGGTCCATGTTGCTGCGCGACCTGAAAGGCGGCGCTGATGATTATGAAGGGTTCAATTACCTGGGACTGGGTATGCTCGGGCTTGGGCTTATTGCGGGTTATGAGTATTTTAGCAGCCCAAAGGTAAGTTGTCATGTAAAAACAATTCCGATATTAATTCTTTGCGTAAGTCTTTTCCTGTATGCAATTTCAAATCATGTAGCTTTAGGTACCTGTGAGTTGTTTTCGTATGATTTGCCTTCGATAACAAAACCTTTTACAAATACGTTCAGATCATCCGGAAGATTTTTCTGGCCGGTTTATTACTTGATATATTTAACTATATTCTACGTAATATTCACCAGATTTAAAAATAGCGCTGCCATTATGCTTTGTATGGTGATGTTATTTATTCAACTTATTGATTCCGTCGGCATCTGGCATGTGTTCAGGAATAAATTTGTTCATTCACCCGTATGGACGACACCTATGCGATCCCCTGTTTGGAGCAGTATAGCGCATCAATACAGAAAAATTATTTTCGTTTTACCGCGAAATGCCTCCGCCAATTGGATGCCTTTGTCTCATTTTGCTTCCATGCACCACATGGCAATTAATACCGGTTATTTTGCAAGAGTAGATTCCCAAAAAGAGCGTGAGGCAAGGATGCGGTTAACAGATTCAATTGTGAACTGCAAACTCAGCCCTGATGCACTCTATGTCTTCGAAAACGACGATATACTCTGGAAATTGGCGTCAAACAATATTTCGTCCTCGGATCTTGCAGGGGTTTTGGATGAGTTTCGTATTGTAGCACCGAATCTGAGAGACTGTAAAACCTGCAATACCCATGCACTTGTGAATAATTCCACTGGGAAGAGTTCCAATTTTGATTATAAGATGGAGCGGATCTCTTTCTCATCGAATGGCACCGGGCAGAAGTATCAGCTTTATGGGTGGTCGTGGCCGGAAAAATGGGGAACATGGTCAGATGGAGAAACTGCTTCAGTGTTGTTACTCCTTACTAATATCCCCAAACATGATATTCAGTTACTGATTAATGGTCATGCTTTCTTGGTTGATAAACATCCGTTCCAAGAAATTGATATTATCGTGAATACTTATCATGTTGCTACTTTGAAATACGACCGGCAATTTAATAGTGGATTACGTTCGGTTAAGATACCCAAAACGTTAATGTCGGAAAAAAATGGGCAACTATTGATAAAATTCAATTTTAAAAACCCAAAATCACCTGCTGATTTAGGTGTATCAGCCGATACCCGGCGTCTCGGGTTGGGAATTGTGTCTCTTCATTTAAAGACAACACAGTAGATGACGTACCCGCTTTTAATATGGGGAGTTTTGTTTTAAATTTTGAGAATCAAACTATTTTTCTTAGCAATAATAGTGTTGTCCTTTTATAAGGGGCTGGATGAAATTGCGAATAGGTATTGATGGAAGGGTGTTTGTCGGCAACAAAGCCGGCATAGGTCACTATGTCAGCGAATTATGCAAAGCACTTGATAAAGTCCTTACTGATGTGGAGTTTTATGTTTATAGTCGAGATCAGGTAAAGTTGCCTGTTTCCGGTAGTAATTGGATGCTGCGTACCGAATCCTCACTGCTGAAGAAAAAAATACCAAATATCCTATGGCTTAAGTTTATCTCCGGATTTTTGTGTCGAAAGGATCGCATCGATGTCTATTGGGGTACCGGTTCCCTCCTGCCTTTTTTTCTTGGTCCTGTGCATACGATTTTGACTATATACGATATGGTTTATAGGATCGTTCCGGAGACAATGTATAAGTTTAATCTTTGCGCTTTCCGGATGTTTTTTGAAAAGGATGCCCGAAAAGCAAAAAAAATTACAACGATTTCAAGGGGAACTTCGGAACGGCTGAAAACACTTTTGGGCCTTGATAGTGATGCGGTTATTTATCCGTCCGTAAATGAACGATTTGTTCCTCAAAGAGAAGAAGAAGTTCGGCAATGTTTGAAAAAATACGGAATAATTAAACCCTATTTTTTATCGGTGGCAACATGGGAGCCGAGAAAAAATTTGCATCTTCTGCTGGAAACCTTCTTGAGAATGAAAGAGAATGGGGAACTTGACAATTATGGTTTGCTGCTGGTGGGGGGGCATGGCTGGAAGAATGAGCAACTAATCAGTATTCTTGGTGAAAATTACCAGTCAAAGGATATTCTCTTCCTGGGTTATGTAGCCGATGAAGTTCTCCCGTTACTCTATTCAGGTGCGAAGGCTTTCCTTTTTCCTTCAATTTATGAGGGATTTGGAATGCCTGTGTTAGAAGCGAGAAAATGCGGGACACAGGTAATAACATCTGATATTCCTGAATTACGAGAGGCTGGTGGAAATGGATGTATATATATAAATCCAACCGGCAGCGGCATTCGTGACGGTATACTGCGCTTATTAGATGGGCAAGTAGGCGCTGATCACGATAATGTGTCTAACCCTACTTGGGATGAGGGGGCAAAAAAATTAGCTCGGATATTCATGGATGTCGCTTTCTGACAACTTTCTAATTATTGAAACGTTTCTGCTCGGTGATCTGCTTTATCTTGGGCCTCTACTTGGCTCTATTCGGGCTGCATATCCGTATTCGCGAATCGAGGTGCTGGCTAGCGACGTTACCCAGGGCTTTCCGTTCTTTGAGCAATTCAAAGTATCCCTACACCATTTTAATTTTCCATGGAGCCATATTGGTTGGCACAAGCAGCCTTTCAAACTGATTCAGACAGCGTTTGTTTTGAGAAAAAACTTTGGCCGACGGTTTCAAGACTATGTAATTCTTGATCCACGAGGAGATTTCAGACATGCTTTGGTGGCACATATACTTGGATATCGAAAGTTCATCCAATACCGTTCAAATGCAAAATTCAGTGATGCATGCCGGGGAGTTTATCGACATCACACATTCACTTGTCGCCAGGAATTTCTCTGTCAGATTGGGGAGGAATGCGGGCTTTCGTTTAAATCAACGTTGCCATGGCCCTGGTTGATGAATTTTAAGCAGAAGCCTCATGAAAAGGAAAGACTGGTTTTACTGGCCCCGGAAGCTTCTAATCATCTCAGGCATTGGAAATCAGAACGGTGGAAGGTGCTGGCAAGTAGATTGCACCAGAAAGGTTGGCATACAATACTTATTGTTCATCGAGGTGACGCTGTATCGGAGATAGGTTCTGATGATTTTGGGAGAGTTTGGAAGGGATCACTTGCTGATCTGGGCAGACTCGTAATGAGTTCCCAAACGGTGATCGCTGTTGATTCTTTTTGTGGGCATTTGGCAGCAGCCATGGGTATACCTGTAGTTAGTTTATTTGGCACACAGTTACCGGAAAGGTGGCGCCCCTGGGGAAACAAAACTGCTGTTGTCGTTGCGGATGGATATCCTTGTCGTCCTTGTGATCAAAAGCATTGCGTGCATCCGGATGGTAACTGTATGGACGCAATTCAAGTCGAACAAGTATTGCAGGCATTTCAAAAATTGGTTGATGATCAGGAATGATAGATATTTCTATAGATGATAAAATACTTTCCAAATGGTTATTTGCGTGTAAATTTGTATATTTGTGACGAGTAAATTATGAAAATCTCTGTTATTACAGTAACGTTGAATAACGCCGAATATTTGGAGGACTGCATTAAAAGTGTTCTTAGTCAGGATTATGAAAACATTGAATACATCATTGTTGATGGCGGCTCAATAGATGGCACATTGGATATCATCAAGAAATACGAAGACAAAATCGACATATGGATCAGCGAACCGGACAAAGGAATTTATGATGCGATGAATAAAGGAATCAGGATGGCGACAGGTAATGTTGTCGGCGTTCTTAATGCTGATGATGTTTTCTACGGAACAGATGTATTGACAAGCATAGCTGCCGTTATGTCTGATTTCGGTATCGATGCTTGCTATTCTGATTTGATTTATGTTGACCGGAAAAACTTAAATAAGGTTATTCGTTATTGGCGGTCTTCTCCGTTTGTGTCCGGGCTTTTTAAAGAAGCATGGGTTCCTCCACACCCCACATTTTATGTTCGAAGAAGGGTATATGATCAATATGGCATTTTTGATTTGAAATATAAACTGGCTGCTGATTTTGATTTGATGTTGAGATTATTAGAAAATTACAGAATTAAGGCAATCTATGTTCCGAAAGTATTTGTAAAAATGCGAGTTGGTGGTGTCACGAATAAATCCATCTGGAACATTTTGCATCAGAATTATGAGATCCTGCGATCCTGTAAGATGAACAACATTAAAATATTTCTCCCTACTTTTCTCATGAATAAATTTATTGTTCGATTTAATCAATTGCACTTTGAATCTGCCATATGATATGTGGTCACATTTTAGTCACGGGTGCGAATGGTTTTCTTGGGCGGGCTATTTTAACTCAGTTGCAGATGTCCAGCGTTCCGGTGTACGGTACTGATATAGGTGCAGTCAGTTCCTTACCTGGCGTTGCTTATCAAAAAGCAGATATTACAAGACCGGAGGAGTTAATCACTGTATTAAAGAACACAAATGTAGTTATCCATGCTGCCGGCTTGGCACATGTCTTTTCTCCTGATTCCAATTCATTTGATAAATTTCGACAGGTTAATGAAGTTGGAACCGTCAACATAGCATCTACGGCATCTGCAATGGGTGTTGAACATTTAATTCTAATAAGCTCTGTGTCTGTATACGGCCCATATACCCGGGGAATTTATGATGAGAACACCCCCTGTGAGCCTGTCGGGCCATACGCCTTGTCTAAATACAATGCAGAGCTGCGAGCCATCGAAGTTGCCCGAAAGTCAGATATGGCACTTACTATCCTACGTCTAGCAACGCTGTATGGAGAGGAAGATCCCGGTAATGTGGGTCGTTTGATGCGCATCTTGGACAGCGGGCATTTTGTTTGGATAGGAGATGGCCATAATCGAAAAAGCTTGTTATATAGAAACGATGCTGCACGTGCCTCTATTGCTGTGGCAGAAAAACCTGCATCGGGCATTAATATTTACAATGTTTCTGCACCTCCCTGCATTATGCGCGATATTGTGGATTGTTTTGCGAATTTTCTGGGGAAACATCTTCTTCCAGTTCAGGTGCCGGCATCGTTGGCTATGTTTTTGAGTCGTCAACTATCCAAGATACCAGACCGGCGCCTGGCAGATATTCACCAGAATGTAAAGAAATGGCTGGCCGAAGATATTTACGACATACGTCGATTTGAAAAAGCTTATAATTTTCATGCTCTAACCAGTCTGAAAGATGGATTAAAGCGAGAAGTGGAGTGGTATCGGCGGAATTCAAAACGATGATATTTTAGCGAATGATAACCTT